>DAOWNP010000159.1 GCA_030642545.1 Desulfobacteraceae bacterium
AATTTAAATAATTTAAATAATTTAAATATAGATGAGCCGCCTCCAAGTCTTTTTAATAACAAAAAAAACAGGGATAAAAAACCTTACAATGGGAAAGTGAGATCTGTTTTTCTTTATATACTTTTAATTATAATAGTAGCCGCCGGATATACAGCTTATCAGGATATAAATAAACAGCTTTCCAAATTACAAAACAGCGGGGATTATAAGTAAAAAATCTTTCAAGCTCGTTTGAAGATAGTGTCACAAGGCTGTCAAAAGACCAAAGAGAAATTAAAAACTCAATTTCACAACAGATTGCACCTGTTGTGAAAACTATATCTTACTTAAACAGTAAGTTAGATAAAATCATAAAAGATAGTGATAATAAATTAGAATTGTTAAAAGTTAAAAATACGCAATTGCAGACAACTGTTAATAATATTAAAAAAAAACTGAACAAAAACAGTGAAATCCAGGCACAGCTTTTAACTGAAATTAAATTATTACAAACTAAACTTAACAACACAAAAATAGTACAAAATTATTTAAAACAACAAAATATTGATCTTACAAAAAATAAAGCCAGTAAAAGAAATCTAAATAAACAAAAAAAAGATTTTACCCAAAATATAGCTGCCTTAAAGCAAACAATAGATAAAGATATCAGATCTCTTAAAATGGCAATTGACCTTCTTAAAAAAAGCAACCTGTACCAGAACTTTAATTCAGATATAAACAGATCTGATAATATAAACAATATAAGAGAACTGGATATTCTTGATTAGGGATATGGATAAAACAACCTTTACTTCTGCATAATCAATTTTTCAACTCTTTTTATATCTTCAGGAATATCAACTTCAGGAGAATCATATTTTGTTACTACCACTTTTATTTTATAACCATGCTCCATAGCACGAAGCTGTTCTAATTTTTCGATTTTTTCCAATCTTGTTTCCGGCAGTTTTGAATAAATTTTTAAAAATTTATATGTATAAGCATATACCCCAAGATGTTTATATATTTTTATTGAATCATCATTGTCCCTGCTGCATGGAATTGTTGATCTTGAAAAATAAAGAGCGTCTCCACATGCATCAAATACAACTTTCACATCCTTTGGATCTGAAATCTCACGTTTATTGGTAATAATACAGGCAAGAGTACTCATACAAACTTCAGGCTCTTTTAAAAAAGGAGCGGAAACTTCATCTAAGCAAGCGGGTTCAATAAGAGGCTGATCTCCCTGAAGATTGACTACAATATCATCATCTACAAGACCAATTAACTCAGCTGCCTGAGCAACCCTGTCTGTTCCTGATCTGTTAAGATCTGAAGTCATTATGTGGTTACCTCCAAAGGACTGTACAGCATCTGCAATGCGTATGTCATCAGTTGCAACAAACACTTCTGATATATTTTCAGCTGACACTGCTCTCTGATAAACCCTTTGAATCATTGTTTTGCCTGCTATCTGCATTAAAGGTTTCCCGCTTAATCTACAAGAACCATATCTTGCCGGTATAATCACAGTTACTTTTTCCAATTTTTATTCCTTTTAATAAAGATGCTGCTAATTATGACATTACAGTTTTAATTCTTTAATAAATTTACAATGATTTAATCATATCAAAAACAATCATATATGAATATCAAATATTTAAAACAAATTTTAGAATATGTTTCTTGTGGCAAGATATTATTTAATAATGCCGCAAGAATCATTAAATAATATGTACAGAAGCCAGGATGCGTGAAACAGAGCGTTGGTCTGGAAAAATTAGAACATGGGATTTAATAAATATAATCTAAATTTATACATTTATTTGTGAATTATAATTTTGTCCTTCTTGTTCAATAATAAAATTATTGTTGGTATTAGCATCCATATTATAATATTGAATACCTATCGCATAATGCATGATATCTGAATTTTCAACCTCTTTGCACCATATAACTTTAGCTTTATAATCATCGCTCATTTTTTTATGTGTGTTACATTCAGAATTTGTCTCGATTTTAATATAAATATCGCATCCTTTTTTTAAAGGAGAAGTTGATTTAAAATACATTCCTTTTGAACTGTAATTATACATTGTTGCATAATAATATTCATGATTTTTATTAGTTGTATAAACAACAGGTGTCTGGACATGTTGTCTTCCACACGAACGGCGTTCATTTTTTTGTGTCATAATAATATCCTTTCTCCGACCTTATGAAATTTATTATGTGACAATCTATAGATAAAAATTTTAAAAGACAGGATTTAAATATTTAAAAAAATCTCTCACAATCTTATAAAAATTATTATCTAAAACACTGTATAATATAACTTATTTTAAATATAATATATATATAACATTTATAAAAATGTAATGAAATATAAATCTGATATTAGTACCATTTTAATAAGAATTTTCCTAATTCAATTTTACGATATTTTTTATTTTTTTGTAAAAAACCTATAAATATTGACTATTATAAAAAAAGCTGGTAAAAAAATAAAAGTAAATTAAAAAAATAGTATGTCTAACATTTCTACTACTTAATTAAATTTTTATATTTTAATATGATAAAAATATTTATACTTTTAAGTGTTTCTTTTTTTTCGGGTTGTAGCTCATCTGGACCTTTGCCTATTTCTAAGGTAAAACAATCTCTTTCAAATATTCCTACATATAGCATTATATTAGAAGATATGAAGGAGGATGGTAACTTTATTATCAGTTATTATCATAAATATCGTGTTGTTAAAGATAAGGATGGATATATTACAGAGTGGATGAAGGTTCCTGAAAAATATTATAAGAAAAATGCACAGTTTCTTGGTATGAGTCTTGTTACGAGAAAAGATAATGTATTTGAAAGAGGAGTCGCTCCTCCTGGATATGCCTATGTTGGTGATTCAAGATATGGTAACTGGAGAAATGATTCCCGTGGTGGTTCGTTTTGGGAATTTTATGGTAAATACAGACTTTTTTCAGATTTGGTTGGTGGCTGGTACAGACCTATTTACCGACATGATTATAATTCATATAGAGGTTACAGAGGGCAGGGACGTACTTTTTTTGGATCAAATAATCAGTATGGAAGTAACGGGAGTGTTGCAAGACAGGTCAAACCATCTTTTTATCAGCGTAATAAGGCAAGGCAACAGAGCAGGAAAAGTTCGTTTTCAAATCGAGTGAATCAAAGAATTGGTAGAAGTAGAACAAATTTTCGTGGAAGATCTGGGGGATTTGGTAAATAACAATGAATTTTGATAATATTATAACAGCTTGTGTTCTTGTGACAGGGTTTTATCTTATCTTTTTTATTGGTAAACTTGTTAATGATTTTCTTCATAAGGAATATAATTTGACTTATGAACTTGTTGAAAAAGATAATCCGGCTATAGCATTATCTGTTGCAGGATATTATTTCGGGCTTGTAATAAGTATAGGTGGGTCTTTGGTGGGCCCGTCTCTATCTATTGCAGATGATATCATGGATCTTTGTATTTATGGTTTGTTAAGTATTGTTTTGCTTAATATTTCGTGGTTTTTATGTGATAAAATTATTTTATATAAATTTAAAATAAGTGATGAGCTTTTAAGGGACCAAAATCAGGGTACGGGAGCAGTCTCATTTGGTGTTAGTGTGGCATCAGGTCTTGTGATCTTTGGAGCTATTTCAGGAGAAGGCGGAAATATCTGGACAGCTGTAACTTTTTGGGCAATAGGTCAATTTATATTGTTAATGTCAGTATTTCTTTACAATTTTATAATTCCTTATGATTTACACGATGAAATAGAAAAAGATAATGTAGCCGCAGGTGTTTCTCTTGCTGGAGCCATAATTTCTATGGGTATTATTGTAGGGCTCGCTGCTGAAGGTGATTTTCATTCATGGTCTGAAGATCTTGTGAAATTTATCTCTATTACTGTTTTAGGACTTGTAATAATGCCTCTTATACGCATGCTAACCGATAAAATATTACTGCCTACTGTTAAATTAAGCGATGAAATAGCAGCTCAAAAGGTTCCTAATATTGGAGCTGCTTATATAGAAGCATTGTCATATATTGGATCTGCACTTGTAATTACCTGGTGTGTATAAATTTACAGAAAAAAACAAAGGGTTTATCCTCAAAACATCAATTTTTGCAACAGGGTGTGCAGGTATTGTTGCAGAATTTGTTCTCTCCACTCTTGCTACTTATCTTATAGGTAATGCGGTTTTTCAATGGGCATTTATTATGTCTGTAATGCTTTTTGCCATGGGGGTAGGAAGCAGATTAAGCCGTTTTTTTACTATTAATCTTCTTGATTCTTTTATTCTTGTAGAGCTTATACTTTCAGTTCTTTGTGCTTCTTCTGTTGTTGTAGCCTATGGTTTCTTTTCAAATATAGTATATCCCGGTTTTGTAATATATATTTATGCTTTTATTATCGGTCTTTTAATAGGTCTTGAGATTCCTATAGTTACAAGACTTAATGACTCTTACGAGCATCTAAGGGTTAATATTTCAGGTGTCCTTGAAAAAGATTATTACGGATCTCTTGCAGGAGGTCTTTTTTTTGCATTTATTGCTCTGCCTTATCTTGGATTAAAATATACCCCTGTAATTTTAGGTGGAATTAATCTGATTGTGGCAAATATGCTGATTTGGTTTTTTTATCCTTTTATAAAAAAACCTGTAAAAGTAATTATTTTATCAGTAACCTCGTTTTTATTAATTGTTGTTATTTTAATTTTTGCTAATGATATAATAATTTATGGTGAACAAAAACAGTATCGTGATAAAATTGTTTTATCAAAGCAAACACAGTATCAGAAAATTGTTATAACAAAGTGGAGAAAATTTTACTGGTTGTATATTAACAAACAGGAGCAGTTTTCAACATTTGACGAAGAAAAATATCATGAGCCTTTGGTACATCCAGCAATGAAGATTTCACCTGATATAAGTCAGGTTCTTGTTTTAGGAGGTGGAGATGGGCTTTGTGCAAGAGAAATCTTAAAGCACAAGAGAGTTCGTAAAATAACTTTGGTAGATCTTGATCCTGAAATGACTAAGTTATCGCAAACTGATTCTGTGATGTTAAAAATAAACAAAAAATCTATGATTAATGATAAAGTTGAAATAATAAATCAAGACGCTTCAAAATATATTAAAAATTCAGAAAGTATGTATGGTGTAATAATTGTGGATCTGCCCGATCCTGACTCCATAGACCTTATGAATGTTTATTCAAGAAGTTTTTACAAGCATATAAAAAAGCATCTTATAAAAGGAGGTGTTTTTGTAACACAGGCATCAAGTCCTTATTTTTCAAGAAAAGCATTTTTATGTATTTTAAAAACTGTAAGGTCAGCAGGGTTTGTTACAGTTGCATATCATAATCAGATTCCAACTATGGGCGAATGGGGTTGGGTTATAGGAGTAAATATTGAAAACAGAGTTCAAACTGATCTTAAAAAGCTGCTTCTATCTATTACCTTTGATGATATTAAAACAAAATTTATAAACAAAAATGCAATGATATCAATGGTTCATTTCGGAAAAGGAGTATTTGACAGTGAGTATAACAAAAGTATTAATATTAATACCGAAATTAACCCTGTATTATATAGATATTATACAAATGATACATGGGAAGTGTATTAAGGAACAATGGTGTATGGTTAGGAAATTGCAGGAAGCAAAATAGGCAAAATAGGCAAAATACGGAAAGTTTAATTGTTTTTTCCGCTTCAATAAGGGTATTTATCATTCTGTTTAAATCTTTCTGTTTTTAGATCAGGCATAACGAAACGTTTAGGGGTAACCAACACAGATTTACCATGAACTTCAAAAAAAAATTAATTTTAAATTAATAACAGCTTTCAACAGAACAAAGCCTGTGTTGGTTGTCCTCTGTAGCACAATTGTTCTGTGTTCATTAAATTTATGAC
>DAOWNP010000016.1 GCA_030642545.1 Desulfobacteraceae bacterium
ACAACTTTAAAATATTTTTTATTATCTGCCAGTTAAATTCAGCTTTTGGTTGAAGCAGTTTTGATGCAAGAAAAAAAGCAATAACAATATATATAAAATTGGATACAGCATATGAAAAAATATAAAACAGTAAATTTTTATTCAGTAATATTGTAATCAGTATAAAAAAAAGATAAACAGTGCCATAGGTAACAGATGAGATAGTTGAATACCATGGGTATCCGTAAACCTGAAAAAGAGGCTCAAAAAAACGTGATGTAATAAAAGGCAGTGCAAGTATTCCTGTTAACATGTAAATAAACATATTATTTTCTAAAAAATAGAGTAGAAAAACAGAAACAGCCATGACAATAAAACATAAGGTTACTCGTAAGATAATAAAGTTAAACCAGTAAACATCAGCAGAATTTTTTATTTGGGAGATATCTTTTGAAAATATAGCTGTAGTTCCAAATTCTGAAATAGCAGCAGACAAACCTAAAAAAGTTATTATATATGAAAACTTGCCAAAAAGATCTGTACCCAACGCTTTTGCAGCAAGAACAAAAACAAAAAAATTAGCTCCTATTGAAAACAGACGACCTGATGCCTGAAAAAGAAGAGTAACAAAATAGCTGCTGTTTTTTATATTATCTTTCAAAATTTATCTGTCTTTTCTATCTGTTTTATCTGTTTTGTTCTTAATCATATTAATAATAGCCCTGCTTTTATCTGATAGCAAAATTTTATATTTTGATTTAGGAACCTTGTATGTAAATGATTTAATAAGCATGGGATTAAATTTGGTTTTATATCCTGTAAGATTTGGGTTTTTTGATAAGCTTTGATCACCAAAATCATAATAACAGAAATTATTTTTATATCCCCATCTCATTGCATGAAAATGTAGTACGTCAGAGATGTTTAAGTGTTTAAATTCATTTTCCACACCCCCCATCCATCCAAACATGGTATTTTTATAAAGCCAAAAAAAAAAACCGCCAATTATACTATTTTTATATGAAGCTATAAACGCTTTTCCAAATTTTGAATTCCAGATAGATTTTACAAGGACATAATCTGGTAAATAAAAAAGATTTCCGTTTTGAGATGTAGATTTTATAATATTATAAAGAGATATTAATTCACTCTCGTTTTTAACTGTTTGAATAAGAATATCTTTTTTTATAGATTTTTTTATTGTTCGCTGTTTTCGTTTTTGAAAACCTTTTAACAGATCTTCTTCTTTTAAATCTATATTAACCACCATATTATAGTTATCATCAGGAGAGATTCGATATTGATCAAGATTTGATATCTCTTTGTTTGTATATATAAGCAGATATGAAAAATTAATACTGTTTACAGCTTTCCACCATTTGTCAAAATCTCCATATATTTCAGGAGCTCCTAAGATTCCTCCCATGTACCCTAAAACAGGCATCTTTTTTAATAGAAGAATAAGACCTTTAATATTTACTATATTAAGAGAGGCATGATGTGCTATAATTTTAGCAAAATCATACTCTTGATAAATGGAGAAAGAAGATTCCCACTGTTTTTCTGTCTGCTTTTTTTGCATTTTTATATCCTATTGGATTTTTTGTATCCAAAAGCTTGATACAGGGTACTTGTGAAAATAGTGTTTTTTGAAAATATTTTTCATAAGATCCTTGTGGTGTAACTTCATATATACAGAACCCCATATAACATGAAAACTATTGTTGTATGCAAGAAAAGCAAAAAGCATGTATTGTTCGTTAAAAAAGAGACGCTGATCTGCAAACTCTTTTATATACTCTTTTGGCAGAAATATATCATGGAAATGAATAATAGTTCCTGTTTTTAATATTGGTAATATCTCCATAATTTCGTAAATAACATCGCTTCCATATTTAACAATATGAGAAGAGTCAATAAATAGCATGTCACAATCTTTAAATTCATTTAAAGATATATTCTGAACTTTTTTGGGAATTAATTTTGTCAGACCGCAAAAACCTTTTTCAATCTCTTTTGAGGGATAAGGTTCAATTCCTGTTAATTTGCATGGAAGTGACATATTATTTTTTAAACATGCAGAAGCAGCAACTTTTGTTGATTCACCACATCCTATTTCAATTATTTTTTTTGGAGTATAGTGTCTTATCATGGAATAGTAAACAGCAGCATCAACAGAGGATAACATTTTACGATCAAAATTTTCAGGTATTTCATCAACATAGAGTCTAAATATATTAAGCAAATGGTTTTTTTGCAGTTCTATATTCCAGTCTATACCAATACACTGAGACTCTTTTGTAAAAAATTTATCAGGAAGGTTATCTATATTTGGAACAGGTGAATAGAAATGGTCAGGAACTATTTCTATACCAAATTTTTCCCAGAAAACAGCATATCTTAAAAATATTCTTCTAATTAATTTGGTAAAATACAGCTTAATCATCTTAAAAAATTTATGTATTACCATGTATCTCCATCAATAGCTTTTTCATAAAGCAGAACATAATCTTTAACCATCCGTTTTACCGAAAATTTTTCTTCTGCATATTGCCGGCACATTTTTGGTTTGATTTTATGAATGTTTTTCATAGCTTTTGTAATATCAGCAATATTCTTACATAAAAAGCCATTGACTCCATTTTCAATCTGCTCGCTTACTCCTCCCTGATCTAAAGCTATAACAGGAGTTCCTGATGCAAATGATTCAAGTATTACAAGGGGAAAAGCATCAAACCATTTTGGAGTCTGGATAAGTGCTTTGGCATAAGGCAGATGGTTCTTTGTACCACTTATTTCACCTATGGTGGTTACTGTGGGACATATAAATAAAAGCGGTTTTAGAAAAAAATAGTAATATGGAATATCTTCAATATTACCTGCAATTAAAAGTGGTACGTCTGCTTTTTTAGCAGCTAATGCAGCTATATGTTGTCCCTTGTACCTTACAATTTTTGATATATGAATAAAGTGTTCTTTTTTTTCATATTGGTATTTCCAGTTATCGAGATCTAATCCATAGTGTACAAATTTTGTATTTCCCCCGCATAATTTTGCATGGGCATTACTGCATGCAACAAGATTTGGACGCATATACCCTTTAAAAGGAGGTATACATATAGAAATAACAAAGGGGAACTCTTTTTGGTGGCGCAGTACAAAAAGATTATCAAAAGACCAGTCATGTATTATATCAACCGGATGATCTTTAAGATGTTTTTTTACTGTTTCATATAATGGTTCTTCGGATATTTTATCAGATTTACTGTGAATCCCGGCAGGAGCATTATTTGAATCATACTGATTTATGATAATGGTTTTTCCTTTGCAATAGCTGCCTGGTGTGGCAAAAAGCGTTACACTATGACCATCTTTTATTAATTGCTCAACAAAAGTATGTACTACACGCTCAATTCCACCGTATCCATTGGGTGGAGTTGATTTATATACAGTTGAAATAATTGCAATGTGCATTAAAACTCCATTTTTACAAATATTTTATTTGAAATTTCAGTTTTTTTGTTACAGGAAATCTCACAGGTAATAGCCTCTCTTTTGATAGCTTGAAATATTTTCCTGTAAAGCATAAGAGCTATAGTTTCATTTTTTTTAACTATTTTTTTTGTTAAAAGCAAAAAATAAGGGATTGTTTTTTTATTAATAATAAAATCAGCTGCAAAATATTTAATTTGTACAAAAAAAATTTCTCCTGGATAAAATCCAATATCTGCAAGAGTTGTTTTTAAATATGGAGATTTGTTATACCACATTACCAGTGCCCTACCATCATGAACAGCTATTTTAAAGAACTCTTCTTCTTTTAAAAAATGGTGATGATATCCTTTGGCATTCTTATTATATTTTATTATAAAACCGTTTCGAGATAACCTTTCACCAAGCTCTATATCTTCATGGTAATGCATTTTTTCATCAAAAAGACCGTATTCTGTTAAAAATATTTTTTTAACAGAAACATTGCATGTAAAAAAATATTTCCAGTTAAGCCATTCGCTCCCTTTTAAATTATTAAAAACAGCATCAAGATGCAGTTTTGCAAATGGTGAATACGGAACGTTCTTATCTATTGTTACATGACCAAGAATACCTACATGATTTTGAGGATGTTTTTTATGGGATGATATATGCTGCAAAAGCATGGATTCATCTAATATAATATCATCATTGATAAACAGTATCAGCACTCCACATGCTTTGGAAATAGCATAATTGCGTGCTCTGTTTGCACCAGAATTAATTTGTTTTAAATAAATTAATTTAATCTGGTCTCTTAAAATAAAAGATTCAACAATTTTCCTGGTATTGTCAACAGACCCGTCATCTGCAACTATCACTTCAAACATTGTCTTATCTACAGTCTGTTTTTCCATAGCACTTAAGCATTTTTCTAAAATCCGGCATCTATTAAAAGTCGGAATAATAACAGAAATAACAGTAGTTTCTTTTTTATATATCATTGTAAATCTTTTTGTATGTAGTTAATACTGGTTTTTCAAAATTGTTTTTGCAATATATAGATATTGCTCCAAAAATACCAATAAGAGTATATATTAGTATTGAAATTGGCAGGCTGCCTTTAAAACCTGGATCAAGCATTCCATGTATAAGATGTGCCATAATACCTGCAGCTATTCCTGTTATCATACCTTTAAATTCAATAGGAACACTATATGCTGTTTTTTTCATTTTAATAAGTAAAGATACAAAAATCCACAGGAATGCTATAAAACCAACAGTTCCAACTTCAGCCCATACAAGAAGATATAAGTTGTGAACTACGTTTTTGGCTCCTTTTAAAATTTTTGATTTCCCTGTTTTATCAAAACGCTGAAACACTTCTGCAAAATTATTCATTCCCACTCCCATAACAGGGAACTGTTTTATAACAGAAATAGTTGCTCTGTTTAGCTTCATACGGAGAGCTCCTGATCCGTAATCTGTGTGAGTCAGCCTTTTTATTACAACAGGACAGGCATAAAAAAGAGGAATAATGGCAAATATGCCTATGATGAAAAGAGCAACAGCAGTTTTCATTTGAAACAGCCTGCTGCCATATAATGTGAAAAAAACAAAAGGAAAAGATATCGCTGTTACTAACCAGCTGGCACGAGATAGTGTTGTTATAAGACCTGCTCCTCCAGTAAGAATTATAATAAAAAAATATAATTTATACCGTTTTTTAGTTTCAATTAAAAACATTGCAAAAGCAATAGGTAGAACTATTTCAAAAAAATAAGCCAGGATATTAGGGTGGCCTATGGTTCCTGTGGCTCTTAAGGCTTTAAATCCTATAAATTGTTTAATTAGATTCTCTTCACCAAAAATTCCCAAACCAAGAGTTTTTCCTGTTTTATACTGTATTACTGCAAGTGTTGATTGAATCAATACACCAAGACACAAAAAAACAATAAAAGTTTTTATCTGTTTTTTTTTCTTTATGTTCATTATTATAAAAGCAATAAAAAGTAATAAAACCAAACGCAAAAGTTCGAAAAATATTAAATCTCTATAAGATGCATTTATAAGGCTTAAAGTTCCTGCTGCCATATATATTAATGTTGGCCAGAAAAGTGCGGGTTCATATTCAAAAGATGATATAACTTCTTTGTTTAATAATATATAAAAATAGATAATAAAAGCGGTAAGAATACTTAAAGAGATTGTAATTCCAAGTGCACCCCCTTCATGTATCCGATAGAAAAAATTTATATCAAGATTTACAGGGATACTTAATGCAAAAAGAATAAACAGGTAATTTAAAGATTTATATTTATTTATGACAAAAGCTAAGAATAAAAATAAAAGTCCACATATTATTGCTATTAAATATTTAAGTGGAAAACCAACTAAATAAACGGCAAAAAAACAGGAGGTTAAACCTAAAAAAAAACAGACAATAACTGTTATTTCTGATTGTTTTGCTTCCAAACTATAGTCTCCTGTAAATACTTTCAGGGATATAGTGTTTTTTCTTGTTTAAAATTGCTCCGAGGATATTTACTTTACTGTTTACAAGATAATGTTTTGCTGAATGCAAAATTTCAGCTTTTGTTTTTTCAGATTCAACAACCATAATAAGCCCATCTGTTTTACAGGCTAAAGCAGATGTTTCAGGGCATGTGAGTACAGGACCTGAAACAAATATTATATATGTAAATTTTTTTTTAAGAGTTTCAATTGCTTCTGAAAAGTTATCAGATTGGAAAAACAGGCTAAAAGAATCGACAGAACTGCCTGCAGGCAGTATGAAAAAATCTTTGTTTTTTTCATAAACAAGTACATCTAAAAGATCTGCTTTCTTATTAACAAACTCAATTAACCCGTTATCTTTTTTAATATTAAAAAAAGTATGTAATACAGGAGATCTTAAATTTGCATCCACAAGAAGCACCTTGTTTTTGGGATTGGTTTTTAATGCTATGGCAAAATTTATGGCAATGGTAGAGGTACCTTCCCCTTTTTTTGCTGATGTAAATACAAACGCATCTATCTTATGTTTTGAATTTGATTTTAAATCTTCGAGACTTTTATATAAAGTTTCCCATATTTCATGCGTTGCATGTAAAGACTTACTGTCAGTTTCAAAATTTTTTTCGACTTTTTTAAAGTTGTCGTTTACCGGAATAATTGCAAGTAATGGAATATCTATTTGAGTTTCAAAATCTTTGCGGTCTTTAAAGCCCTGACTAAAATATTCCCTTATAACACAATAACCAAACCCCATAAAAAGTGATAAAAGGGCTGTTGTCAAAAGAATTATCTTTTTTTTAGGATGTACAGGCATTATAGGTGGGAGGGCAGGATTTATTATTTTTATGCTCAAAATATTATTTTTATCTAATTCATTATATATTCTAAAATTATCAGCTTTTTTTTGAAGCATAAAAAAGTTATCTTTAGCTATTTTTCTTGACCTGTTTAACTGGTCAAGATGAATTGTAAGTGTTGCAAGTTGTGAACTCTTTTTTTGTTTTTTAAAGAGGTTTTCAGTTAAAATTTCTTTTTGTTTTAATAAAGAATGTTTTTCTATTAATAGTAAATTTAACAGACTTGTTGCTTTTTGCTTTTTTATCTCTTTCATTTGCAGATTAATATTGAGGATATCTTCGGATTTTATGCTGAATTTTGTCAGCAGTTTAGCTTTTTCTGCTTTTAATTCAAAATATATTTTATCTAACTTGCTTAAATCTGTCAGATTTTGTCCCAATTGACCAATATTAGGTGTTTCAATCCATTGATTTTTTGTTGCTAACATTTTTTTTATATCTGATGCTTTAGATGAGATATTGTTTAAATGTAATTCAACATTAAGATGTTTCTCATTTAAACTGGAAATTTCAGATAGTAATATATCTTTCTGCTTTTCTATATTTGTTATATTTTGAGTTTTATAAATTTGTATTAGTTCTTTTTCAATAGCATTAAGTTTTGTTTTATAAAGATTCGTTTGATTTGAATAAAGATTAAAGGATTCTCCTGCTTTATAAATTTTTGTATGGTATTTTATATATTCTTTTGCATATAAATTTACAATTAATGCAGCAATTAAGGGGTCATCCCCTTCAAAACTCAGTTTTATTATATCGGTATCTTCAACAAATTCATAACCAAAAGCATTGGATATTGTTAATTTCATTAATTCATCATCAGAAAATTTTTTCATAAGACCTGTAGTATAAAAAGGATAAAAAATAATATTTTTACTTACCTTTTTTATAGAACTGATTACAGATTTAATCTTATTTTTGAAAGTATTTAAAAATGTATGATTCTTTATTGGTTTTGCTATTAAAAGATTGTCGTCAATACAAAGTTGTTCATTTGAATTTAAAATTATATCAGTATAAAGATTTTGATCATATGGGTTTATCAATATTTTTTTAATTTTTGGGAAAGTCTCAGTAAATAGAAAATTGCCTTTTAAAATATTTAATTCATTGTTTATATTCTGAGATCGTTCCTGGAAAAAAATATTACCGCTATCTGTAGACATGGTATTTATTGATGCAACTTTTTCTCTGCCCATTTGGATCAGGATATCTACTTCAGCCCTATATATCTCTGTTGTGAATATACAATAAAAAAAAGCAGAAAGCATGGCAGCAGAAAAAATAAAGAAAATCTGTTTTTTATTCTTAAAAAAAATAGTAAGCACATCACGTAAAGATGCAGATTTTTGGATTTCCATGGAGTAATTTACCAATAATTTATAATTATTTAAAATTTATATCTGTTAATTTCATAGGAAACACCAATTCCGCTGCCGTTGAATAAAAACAACTGACGTATATATTGATCTACAAATTTATTAGCTTTTGCAATTCCTGATTTTGGTACAAAAATTACTGAGTTGTTACTTACAAGTAAATCTTCTTCAAGTTTTAATTTTTCCATAACATTTAAAAGGTTCACAGTACGTAAGGCTGCTTTATTAGAATTGTTCCAGTAAAGAACTCTTATTGCCTCTAAAGAACCTTTTTCTGTTATGCCTCCTGATTTTGCAATAGCCTGTAAAACTGTTAATGGTCTTGAGCTTTTAAAACTTCCAGGCTTTTTTACTTCTCCTAAAACAAAAATTTGATTTCCTGCTATACTCTCTATTATTAAAGAAAGGTTTAAGTTATTAAAATGCATTTTATACTCTTTATTAACCTCGTTTTTTAAATAATCAAGAGTTTTACCCCTTGCCAAAATACCATTTTTTAATAAAGGAAGATAGATATATCCATCAGAGCCTACTGTTATAACCTTGGATTGTCCATGGCTGCTGTTTTGTATATTTTGTTTTAATTCAATTAATTTAGAAAAAAAGGTTTCTACAAAAACAGTTACTCCCGGGTTTTTAAATGTATCAGAAAAAGATTTTGCAATGTTCCTTGAGAGTTCTTCTGGTTTAAGACCTGCTGCTTTGATATCTCCTTTTCTTGAAAGAGTGATCTTGCCGTCAGGTCTTATGGTATTTATACGGTTCATATCCGAATGCTGCAAAAATTCTATTCTTATTCTATCATTAACCCTTAAAATATAATCATCAACTTCAGTGGCAGAAGCTGTATGGTACATTATTTCAATTTTATCACCAGAGACCAGTGTATACCTGTTTAGACTTGAGCAAAGGGAGGTTGCTATGTTTTTGCGCATTTGTTCTTTTTGTTCTTCAGGCAAATCTGCTATTTTAATTTTATTGCCTTTTACATCTGTTTCAAAAGAGTGATGCGAAGAGCAGGACTGCATAAACATTAGAAAAACAAATAAAAAGAGAAAGCAAAATTTTTGTTTTGTATAATTCATATATTATTTTTATATACCTGTCATTTTAAAAACACTCAAAAATGTTTTGAATAATATTATGCAGTCAAGCCGCACAGACCATTTGTCAATATATCGAAGATCAAGCTTCATCCATGTTTTAAAGTCAATCAAATTCTTTTTTTCTATTATTTGCCAAAAACAGGTTATTCCGGGTTTTACGGAAAATCTTCTTCTATACCAGTATCTGTCAAATTTATTAAAGTCGCGTAAGGGCAGTGGCCGTGGACCTACAAGACTCATTTTCCCTGTTAATACATTTATAAATTGAGGCAGTTCATCCATATTTGTTTTTCTAAGAAGTCTGCCAAGTGGTGTAATCCTTGGATCATTTTTTATTTTAAACACTGGCCCGCTGGCTTCATTTCTACTTTCCAGTTTTGTTTGAAGTGCTTCTGCATTTTGAACCATTGTTCTGAATTTATAAATTTTAAAAATACGTTTATTTAAACCAATACGCTCCTGTTTAAAAAAAACAGGTCCCTGGGATGTTATTTTTATCAGCAAAGAAACTATTAAAAAAAACGGGGAAAAAAGTATCAACATAATAAGACTGAGCAAAAAATCCATGAGGCGTTTTACTATTAATGCTGCCCCATGAATTTCACCGGTTAAAAATGTTTCTGTATTTTTTTCCAGTGTTTCACTATTTAATTTAAACTTGTTAAGGTCAAAAAGATTATTTAAAAATTTAATTATTACTCCCTGTTTATTGCATATTTTTATAAGATCGTTTATCTGGTTGTAAGATGATTTAACAGGAAGGCATACAATAACCTCGTCTACTATATTATCTTTTATAAAATCCTCAAAAGCATTAAAATCTGAAATTAATCTGTCTTTTTGATATTTGCTGTTACTGCTATCTATCCAGTTGTTATCAATAAATCCTGATAATCTGTAGCCCAGATTATCATTTGATTCAATAAACTCTGCAAGTTTAACAGCTCGTTTATTTGTACCTGCAATAACAATATTTCTTAAATTTCTTTTATATTTCCTTAAAAAAAATTGTATGGTTTTATATATAATTCTGGATAATGTTATAGATAAGATATTAAATATTAGAAAAAAGAACAAACTTTTCAATGATATGCTGTATGAAAATATGAACCTGACCATCAATAATATAGCTGTGCATGTAAAGACAGCAAATGATATTTCTTTAAAGAGTGTAGCGTTAGAGTATATTCTTTTGGAATCATATAAAGAAAAAAAGGTTAAAATCAGATGCCATGTTATAAGTAGCAGCAGATAACTGGAAAATTCAGAAATAGTATATTTTTGGGCAGTAAAATTATTTATAAAAAATTGATCTGATTTATAATATGTAACTGTTGATAAAAAAAGAACAGAAGATAAAATAAAAAGATCGTTAGCTTTTAACAATACCAATAATAATTTTCTTTGAAAAATATGCATAACTTTATAAGTTTTAGTTAATTAGTTATTGTTAGCTGCAATTAGTTATAATGAGTTATAGTTAGTTATAATTAGTTATAGTTAGATTTAGCTAATTAGAATAAAATTTTTATCAGTTATTAAAATGATTGTCAATTAAAAGTAGCGGTGAATATTTATCATAATATAATTAAAAATTTAAGGAAACTTGCAAAAAAGGAACCCATACTACTTGCTCTTTTGATGTTGTTGTGATTTTATATCAGGCAAAGATGGTCTGAATCTATTATATATAATTGGGGAATTGTTTGTCCTCGTCCTTTCGTATATAGAAAAACGGATAAATCACTACTTTACTTTTTAATGTACTATTTTACTATATTTGTTCCTTTTTAAATAAATCTTAAAAATTTGCATAGATTTATTTTTTTCTTGTTCATAGACTATTTGTACAAAAAAACTATTTTTATATTCATAAGATATATTAAATCTGAATATCAACAAACTTAAATTAATATAGCAAGGAAATTATGATAAATAAAAGTTTAAATGAAAATGATAAAAAGCAGATTCGGTTAATGGGTTTTGATTTAGATAGTGTTACTGTACAGCTTAAACAGCTTTTAAAAGGAACTCCTTTTTTAAAATTAAATCGACCGGCAATTATAGATGATGGTATAAAAACTTTTCTCAAGATAGAGATTGAGAATTTTATAGATATTTATAATAAAAAAGCAATAAATCGTAAAATCGTAAAATTTGTACCTGCTTCAGGGGCTGCTACAAGAATGTTTAAAGTACTTATTTATTTTCATAAGCATTATCCTGAAATAAAAAAGGAAGAGCTTAAAACAAAGGTTAAATCTGGTGATAAAAACAGCAGGCTTATGCTGGATTTTATTGAAGGAGTTGGTAAATTTGCTTTTTATGAAGATCTTAGAGATGCTCTAAAAAAAGATGGTTTTAACATTGAAGAACTTCTTGACAAAGAATTTTATAAACAGATTTTAGATTATATTTTAACAGATAGAGGGCTTAATCTTGTAAATCTTCCCAAAGGATTAATAAAATTTCATAGACATTGCGGAAAAAGTCAAACTGCATTTGAAGAGCATCTTGCAGAAGCTTGCATGTATGTTAAAGATTATAAAAAAAAAGTATTATTGCATTTTACTGTTTCTCCTGAACATATAGAAAAATTTCAATTTATGGCAGATACTATATGTCCGGTTTATGAAAAGAGTTATGATGTACAGATTGATATTGTTTTCTCTATTCAAAAAAGATCTACAGATACTATTGCTGTAGATTTACAACACATACCCTATAAAAAAAAAGATGGGACTATCTTGTTTAGACCAGGAGGGCATGGTGCATTAATAAATAATCTAAATAGTTTAAATGGAGATATTATCTTTATTAAAAATATTGATAATGTTGGATCTGATAAAACAAAAGAACAAACAGTTATGTGGGAAAAAATTCTCTGTGGAAAGCTTATTATGGTTCAGGAAAAAATATTTTATTTTTTAAAAATACTTACAGAAAATAAAATGGATACCGGCTTTTTAAGAGATGCTGAGGCTTTTGCCCAAAATGAGCTTAGTATTAAAAGATCAGATTATTATAATCTCTCAAATGAACAAAAACGGGATTTTTTAATAACCTTATTTAACAGACCATTAAGGGTTTGCGGTATGGTAAAAAACAGTGGTGCTCCTGGAGGAGGTCCTTTTTGGGTTGAGGATAAAAATGGTATAATATCAATTCAGATTGTTGAAAATGCCCAGATTGACTTTGATTCTGTTGAGCAGCAGGATATAGCTCATCAGGCAACCCATTTCAATCCTGTTGACATTGTTTGTGGAGTCAGGGATTTTTATGGAAATCCGTTTGATTTAAATTCTTTTGTGGATACTGATGCTGTTTTTATTTCCCAAAAGTCAATAAAAGGGAAGACATTACATGTTCTTGAGCTTCCTGGTTTATGGAATGGTGCTATGGCATACTGGAACAGTATTTTTGTAGAAGTTCCTTTAATAACTTTTAATCCTGTTAAAACAGTAACTGACCTGCTTTCTAAAAATCATTTGTAAAAAAATATTTTGAAGTTAGAACTAAACATACCTTTTTATTTTTCCCAAAAAATCATTTTGCAATTATTATTTGTTTGTTGTTATATGTCTTTTTATTATATTTTTTTACTTTAAGTTATAACTTTATTATTTTAAACATTTATTAAGTAATGAAAAAAAACAGGAAAAAAAATCTTAAATCAGGATTCACCACAGGTACAGCAGCAGCAGCAGCTACAGCTGCTGCTTTAACAATGTTACTTGAAAATAAATCAGTTATCAAAGTGAGAGTTAAAATTTTATCAGGAGGGTTTTTAACAATTCCTGTAAAAAACTGCTTTAAAATAGATAAAGACAGGGCTTGTGCTATGGTTGTAAAAAATGCAGGAGATGATCCGGATGTTACAAACAGAGCAGAAATTGGTGCATATGTCACTATATCAGATTTTTCAGGCAGTAACGGAAAGAAAGAAATCATTATTTCAGGGGGTAATGGCGTAGGTGTTGTAACCAAACCAGGACTTGAAATATCGGTTGGTATGCATGCTATAAATTTTGGTCCATTGAAGATGATTTTAAATTCTGTTTTAAAAGTTTTAAATAAGAATAAAGCAGACATTAGAGTTAATGTGGAAATTTTTGTACCTGAAGGAGAAAATCTTGCTCAAAAAACCTTAAACTCAAGATTAGGCATTCTGGGAGGAATATCTATTCTGGGAACTACAGGAATAGTTCGTCCCTTGTCCCACGATGCTTATACTGCAACCATAAAAGCTGCTTTATCTGTTGCAAAAGCTGAACAAAGAGAAATTGTTGTGTTTACCACAGGCCGCAGGAGTGAGAGGTTTTCCATGAAATTATTGCCTGATTTGTTTGATGATTCTTTTATTCAAATAGGTGATTTTTTTAAATATTCACTGACATGTGCAGTTGAAATCGGATTTAACAAAATTTATATTGCAGTTTTTTTTGCAAAAGCTGTAAAAATGGCTCAGGGGTTTGCCCATACCCACGCAGCAAAATCAGAGTTGAGTTTGAAAAGTCTGTCTTCATGGGTAAAAGAGGCAGTAGCTGATAAAGAATTGGCAGATGCAATAGAACAGGCAAATACAGCTCGACATGCATTTGATATTATAATGGAAAAAGATCCTGAAATAATTTCAGTTGTGGGAAAAAAGATGGTGGATTCAGCAAAAAAATTTGCAGGAAGTAATCAGCATATTACAGGTATAATCTTTGATTATAATGGCGGAGTTGTCTTTAATTCTGGTAAATAAGGAGAGATATTTGTGTCTGTTTATGTAATAGGTCTTGGTCTTTCATATAAAGATTTAACAAAAGAACATATTAAAATTATAGATCAGGCTGATATCTTGGCAGGAGGCAGTCGTCATCTTGATTATTTTAAAAATCATTGTGCACAAAAAATAAAAATAGCAAAAGATATTGATGCTGTTATATCCTCCATAAAGGATGCATCCGATAAAAAGTGTGTTGTTGTTCTTGCTTCAGGAGACCCTCTTTTTTTTGGAATAGGGGCAAAAATTATTGCTGCTGTTGGGAAAAAAAATGTTAAGATTTTTCCAAATTTTACTTCTGTTTCAGCAGGTTTTGCAAAAATTCAAGAATCGTGGGATGATGCCGCTATTATCAGTATGCATGGAAAAAATCAGGAAGAAGCTTTAAAAGAAGCTGTATTATCAAAGACAAAGATTGCAGTATTAACAGATTATAAAAGAACACCAGGCTATATTGCATCTTTAATTTCAGATTTTTTAAGTAAAGATGCAATATTTTATGTTTTTGAAAGACTGGGTTCTTCAGATGAAAAGATTTATACCTTTGATTATTTGCAGGTTATAGAAAAAAAATTTAAACAGCCTAACTTTGTAATAATAGTTCAGAAAAAAGAGAAAAAGCAAAGAAAATTTTTCGGTATGGATGATAGTTGCTTTATACATGAAAAAGGTCTGATAACAAAGGCTGAAGTAAGAGCAGTTACTCTGTCCAAGCTAAGGCTTAATTCGCCTGATCTTGTTTTATGGGATCTTGGAGCTGGAAGCGGATCTATTAGTATTGAAGCTTCAATGTTTATCAAAACCGGAAAAATTATTGCAGTTGAAAAAAATACACTTAGAATAAAACAGATAAAAGAAAATATTAAATCTTTTAAAGTTTTTTCAAATATTGAGGTTGTTTCTTTAAATCTTCCCGCTGGAATGGATACGCTTGCACTACCTGATAGAGTTTTTATAGGAGGGGGAGGAAGAGGACTTGAAGAAATAGCAAAAAAAGCTGCTTCTTTTTTAAATCCCGATGGAATAATTGTAATCAATACAGTTTTAATGGATAATATTAATATTATCCAAAAAATGCTTAAACAGTTTAAATTTAAAACAGATATTATTCAAATTCAGATAAACAGGGGTAAAGAAATGCCCTGGGGAAAAAGATTTGAAGCTCTTAATCCTGTATGGATTATAACTGGTAAAAAACAGTGAAATAGCAAAGGAGTTTTTATGGCAGTAAAATATCCGGTAACAATAGCAGGAGCAGGTCCTGGTGATCCTGATCTTATCACGGTAAAAGCTCAGCAGGCACTTATTAATGCAGATGTGGTTATTTATGCCGGATCTCTTGTGCCTGAAGCTGTATTAAAATGGACAAACAATACAACAACAGAAATTTTAAACAGTGCCTCTATGGATCTTGAAGAGATTATAGAGCATATGAAAACGGCTTATTTAAATGGCAAAAAAGTTGTAAGGCTTCATACAGGAGATCCTGCTTTATATGGAGCAATTCTTGAACAAATGAGAGAGTTAGACACACTTAATATACCTTATACAAATATTCCAGGAGTAACAGCAGCTTTTGCTGCATCTGCTGCCATGGGTATGGAATATACTCTGCCTGATGTATCTCAAACCCTTATATTAACCCGTATGGCAGGAAGAACCCCTGTACCTGATACAGAAAGCATAGACTCTCTTGCAAAACACAAAGCATCAATGGTGATTTATCTTAGTATAACTTTAATAGATGAACTTGTAGAAAAATTGCAGGATGCTTATGGTCATGATGCTTCTTGTGTAGTTGCATACAGGGTATCTCAACCTGAAGAAAAGATAATAAAAACCAGCCTTGATAAACTAAAAGAGACAGTAGAAAATGAAAAAATAACTCATCAGGCTTTGATTATAGTTGGAAAAGTATTTGATATTGAATTTAGTTCGAAATATAAATCAAAACTTTACGATAAAAATTTTTCACATGG
>DAOWNP010000261.1 GCA_030642545.1 Desulfobacteraceae bacterium
GTATAATTGCGAAAGTTGTTTTGTCCACGTTCCTAAGCATGGGTGTTATATGAAAGAATTATTTTAGACAGAATATATTCTGTCAGTTCTGTAGCAATCTGTGCACTAATTTATTTTGACTTTGTGTATGGTTTTATTTTTTATGCTTGTATTTATAGTATTTTTTTTGGTAGAAAAAAATATAAATTCTATTTTTATATTTTTATATTTTGAAAAAGGATGCTGTCGTTGAAAAATGATATTTTTGAAAAAATAAAAATAATTCATAAAGATATTACAAATCTTAAAGTTGATGCTATTGTAAATGCTGCAAACAACTCACTGTCAGGTGGCGGAGGTGTTGATGGTGCCATTCACAAAGCAGCAGGCCCAAATCTTTTGCAGGCATGTAAAAAAACAGGAGGATGTCCTACTGGAGAAGCCAGAATAACTGAAGGATACAACCTTTTTGCATCTTACGTTATTCACACAGTCGGACCGGTTTATAAAAAGAAAAATAATAACGAACAACTTTTAACTCTTTGTTACAATAACTGTCTTAGCCTTGCACAAGAATACCAGATAAAAACCATTGCATTCCCAGCTATAAGCTGCGGGATATACGGGTACCCTATTGATAAAGCCTGCGAAATTGCTTTAAACACATGCCTTGCCTTTATTGAAAAAAACGATTTCATTCATCAAATCATTTTTTCACTTTTTTCATCTAAATATAAATTTATTTATGAAAAACATTTTAATAATAAAATTTCAGGAGATAGGCCATCATATATCAAAGCATAAGAAACATGAATGAAACAGATGTTATCAAAACTCAGGTTGATGTTATAACCTGCCCGATATACATTACAGTTATATAAATACTATGGATTTTAAATTCTGCCCTTTATGCGGCACTATTCTTAACAGTAAAATTACAAACTTAAATAAAAGCCAGGATTGCAAAATATGCAAAAAAACTTTTTATAAAAATCCAAAACCAGGTGTTTCTGTAATTATTATTGAAGATAAAAAAATACTTCTCGTCAGAAGAACAGGCTCATATAGAGGTTCGTGGTGCATACCTTGTGGGTATTTAGAATACAACGAAGATGTAAGGTCAGCTGCTATACGAGAGATTAAAGAAGAAACAGGCCTTGAAGTTAAAATTACAGGTCTTTTTAATGTTCTTTCAAATTTCCATGATTTAAATAACCAGACAGTAGGTATCTGGTTTTTAGGAAAACGTATTGGCGGAAACTTATCTGCCGGATCTGATGCTGATCTGGCAGTTTTTTCCCCTTTAGATAAACTTCCAGACAACATGGCTTTTCCATCTGATTTAAAAATATGTGATGCTTTAAAAACAAAATACCTGATAGATTAATCATCATTTGTAATTTGTAATTTGTAATTTTTTATACTTTTACTATTTTTATTAAAATTTAAAATAAATAACGAGACTTAAAATGATTATTCCTGTTATCTTAGCTGGAGGTTCAGGCACAAGGCTATGGCCATTATCCAGAACCTTATTCCCAAAACAACTAATGAATCTTGTAAACCAGAATACCATGCTTCAAAATACTATCCTTCGCCTGTCAGATTGTGAAGATACAGGTAATCCAATAGTTATTTGTAATGAAAAACATAGATTTATGGTTGCAGAACAACTTAGAAACATTAATATAAAACCCATGTCAATTATTTTAGAACCTGTGGGAAGAAATACTGCTCCTGCTCTTTGTGCTGCAGCTCTTTCTGCTGCTTCATACGACAATGACCCCGTACTCCTTGTACTTCCTGCAGACCATCATATCAGCAACACAGATGCTTTTATATCAGCTATAACAACCGGCCAGCTTTATGCTGAATCAGGAAACCTCATTACATTTGGAATCATTCCTGATGCTCCTGAAACTGGATATGGATATATTAAAAAAGGTACAAAAACAGAAAACAGTAATTTAGACAACCCACTTGATGCATACCATATTGAAAAATTTGTAGAAAAGCCGGATTTAGAATCAGCAACCGATTATGTAAAATCCAAAAATTATTGCTGGAATAGCGGAATGTTTATGTTTAAAGTATCTTCTCTTTTAAATGAGATGAAAAAATTCATACCTGAAACTCATGATCTATGCAAAAAATCAGTAGATAATGGCATAAAAGATCTTGATTTTTTCAGACTTGAGACTGAAGCATTCTCAGGATGTATCAACGATTCCATTGATTACGCCATAATGGAAAAAACAGATAAAGGAGTTATGGTTCCATTTTCAGCAGGATGGAATGATCTTGGTTCATGGGAAGCATTATGGCAGGTTGGCAAAAAAGATAAAAACAACAATGTTCTTATTGGAGATGTTCTGACAAGCGATGTAAACAGTTCCTATTTACATTCAACATCAAAACTTATTGCTGCTGTTGGACTCTCAAATCATATTGTTGTTGAAACAGTTGATGCTGTATTGATTTCTCCAAGAAATAAGGTACAGGAAGTCAAAAAACTTGTTAACAAACTAAAACAAAAAAACAGACAAGAATCTTTTTCTCATACAACTGACTATAGACCATGGGGAACAGCAGAATGCATTGCTTCTTCCAAAAAATTTAAAACCAATAAACTCACTGTAAAACCAGGGGTTAAATTATCACTGCAGGTTCATTTTCACAGAGCTGAACACTGGGTTGTAGTAAAAGGCACAGCATATGTAACTAAAAATGAAAGCCGATTTCTACTCAAAGAGGATCAATCTACATATATCCCCATAGGGGTAAAACACCGGCTTGAAAACCCAGGAACAATACCTCTTGAAATAATTGAAATACAGACAGGTACTTTTTTAGGAGAAGAAGATATTGTACGCTATGAAGATGATTATGGCAGAAAAAATATTTTTTAATATTTCAGGATAACTATCTATGGAAAAACAATATAAAAACAGTTTAAAAGCTCAGTTTATAATTGCTATGCCTCAGCTTACAGATTCCATGTTCACAAAGACAGTTACATGTATTTGTGAACATACAAAAACAGGTGCTTTTGGATTTACCATCAATAGAATACACAATCAAATAAAAGCTGCCTCTATTTTTAGCACCTTAAATATTGATTACGATAACACGACAGGTTCTATACCTGTTTTTTCAGGAGGTCCTGTTAACATGGGTGATGTATTTATTCTGCATGAACCATCATCTTCTTGTACAGATAATAATAATAATCAGTTTATGATAACACAAGATCTTGCTATGAACACTTCAAAACAAATGCTAATTGATATAGCACAAAACAAGATAACTACACCTTATATAATAATTTTAGGATATGCAGGCTGGGAACCAGGACAGCTTGATCGTGAAATAATGGCCAATGCATGGCTTAATACAGAAGTTTATAATGATCTTATATTTAAAGAACCTGTGAAAAAAAGATGGGATATTGCTATGGAAAAAATAGGTGTCAACCCTCTTTTGATTTCTTCTACCGCAGGGAATGCATAACAAAAACAAACCCTTTGATTTTGGAAAAAGCAGCTGCTATAATATTTTAAAGAAAACATTATAGCAGTTATTTTAAAAGAAAACATTTTATTCTGTTTCTGTTTTTGTTTCTGTTTCTGTTTTTGTTTCTGTTTCTGTTTCTGTTTTCTTTTTTTGAGGTTTTGGTTTTTTTTTCTTTAAACATATTTTATCTTTTTTAACAAAAGCACATAATTTAGGATTATAATATTCCTTACAATTTAAAGGATTATATAATGGGCATTCAGGATTTTTTTCAGACATTTTATTACCTTTTTTATACGTTATAATTTATAATAAAATTATATAACATAAATCCCTTAAAATCACAACCCTATAATTAAACCTTGACTTATAACATTTCTATAATAATAAGTTTTTGAGAGTTAATTCTAATTTTGACCATTACACATCAAAATATTGACCAGATTATGACATCGACAGGCGCATGCAAAACACCAATTTATCCAAATTTCTGCGTTAAAAAATAAATTTAATCCTCGGAATA
>DAOWNP010000150.1 GCA_030642545.1 Desulfobacteraceae bacterium
ATTAATCACAAGTTCTAAAATATTTTCATGGGAAGAAATTTAATATTTTAAAAAATATTAACAATTACTTGAAAAAAAATTATTTCCTGATATACTCTGTAATATTTCTTAAATTTATTTTTACTTTTTATACTTAAGATATAAAGCAAATAACTTAAATTACCTACAGTTTAACTTCACATTATTTTTTTATTTTAAGATTCTAAATCACAGCTTATAAAAAATTTATATTTACGATATAAGCCGTTTTGTTACACACCATAAAAATACAGTTTTGTATTTTAAAATTTAAACCTTTATCCTTGTACAAAAATTGGAAAAGCTTACATTTCCCTTCAGATACTATTTAACATAAATATTTATAATTATACTTTTCACGGAGGATTGTGATGATCTTTGATGATGAAGAAACCCTGAAAATGTATGTTGAAGAATCTTTAGAACACTTATCAGATATTGAAACCAATTTACTTGTTATGGAAGAAAACGGCAAAGATATTAATGAAGAACTTGTAAATAATGTTTTTAGAGCTGCTCACTCTATAAAAGGAGGAGCAGGCTTTATGGGGCTTTCAACCATTAAAGAACTTTCCCATAAAATAGAAAACATACTTGGTATGATAAGAACATATGAACTCATACCGACTCCTGAATCAATAAATATTCTGCTCATATCTTTTGATAAATTACGAGATCTTATTAATGATATTACAAACAGTAATGATATTGATGTCTCATCTGAAATTGAAGGATTAATAAAAATTACTACAGCATCTTTGCCTGAAGAAAAAAAAGAGAGTATTTCAAATCTAATTGATATATATATTCCAGATGGCAGAAAAGTTATGAGCGTAAATGAGTTTGATATTGATCAGGCTGATAAACATGGAATGTTTCTATATCTTGTGGAATATGATCTTATAACAAATATTCAAGATATAGGAAAAACCCCCATGGAAGTTACAGACATGCTCCAAAAAAGTGGTACAATAATAGATTCTGTTATTGATATTTTTGCTATTGGTACTTTAGATGACGGAATACCAGGTAAAATCCCCTATGCTATTTTATTTGCATCTATTATTGAACCTGACATGGTTTCAGCATTATTTGATGTTTCTGATGAGATGGTACATAATATTGATTATAAACAGTTAAAATCGGGAAAACATCCTGAACAAAAAGAATCGGTTAAAGAGGAAGTTATAGAAGCTGAACCTGCTAAAGAGGAAGTTATAGAAGCTGAACCTGTTAAAGAGGAAATTATAGAAGCTGAACCTGTTAAAAAAGATGACAATGTTGCTGTAAACGCAAAACCGCCGATAAAAAGCACTCAAAAAGAAAAAGCACTCCCTACTGCAACTTCTATAAGGGTTCATGTCTCTTTATTAGATACTCTTATGACTCTTGCCGGAGAGTTGGTTTTAAGCAGAAACCAGCTAATGCAGGGAGTTTCTGATAGTAATCTCAAAAATATTGAAATAGCATCTCAACGAATTAACATGGTAACTTCAGAATTACAAGAAGCAATAATGCAAACCAGAATGCAGCCTATCGCCAATGTATTTAATAAGTTTCCCAGAGTAGTAAGAGACCTTGCCATAAGTCTTAATAAAGAAATCAATCTTGATATTAATGGAAAAGATGTTGAACTTGATAAAACAATTATAGAATCCATAAATGATCCTTTAACCCACCTTGTTAGAAATTCAGTTGATCATGGAATCGAATCCCCGGAGACAAGAAGCCAGGCAGGAAAGGATCCTGTAGGAAATATAATCCTGAAAGCTTATCATGAAGCAGGTCAGGTAAATATTGAAATTTCTGATGATGGTAAAGGATTAGATGGGGATAATATAACAAAAGGAGCAATTAAAAAAGGTTTAATAACAAAAGAAGAAACAAGTACCATGTCAGAAAAAGAAAAAATTTCTCTTATTTTTTTACCGGGATTTTCAACAGCAGAAAAAGTAACTGATGTTTCAGGACGTGGCGTTGGTATGGATGTGGTAAAAACCAACTTAGACAAACTTGGAGGAATAGTTGAGCTTGAATCAGAAAAAGGTCATGGTACTACCGTTCATATAAAACTCCCTTTGACCTTAGCTATTCTGCCGAGCCAGATCATCTCTTCAGGCACAGAAAAATATGCAATTCCACAGGTAAACTTAAATGAACTCCTGAGAATTCCTCCAGATAAAATTAAAACACGCATAGAAAAAGTAGGAGATGCAGATGTAGTAAGATTAAGAGGGCAATTGCTTCCTCTTTTAGACCTTAAACAACTTCTTAATATTGAATCAACATATATTGACCCATCAGATGGCAAACAATACCCTGACAGAAGAGATAATATAGCTGACAGGAGATCTAAAAAAAGCCCTCTTTTTGAAAATGAAACTGAATCCTTAGATGATCCGGAAAACAAGTTTTTACTTGAAAGATCTGAAACAGAAAGAAGAACTAACACAAACAGTGCAATAAATATTGCCGTAGTTTCTGCAGGAACCTGTAAATACGGATTAATTGTAGACAAATTACAAGATTCAGAAGAGATTGTAATAAAACCTTTAGGCAGACACCTTTCAGCCTGTAATGCATATGCAGGAGCAACTATCATGGGAGACGGCAACATTGCCTTGATTTTGGATATTGCAGGACTCTCACATATTGCACACCTTACATCTCTTGAAGGAACCGACAGAGTTTCACAGTCATTAGATGAAGAATCTTTGATAAAAAAAGCAAAAGAGGAGTATGTTTCGTTTCTCTTGTTTAGAAACGGCGATGCTGAACAGTTTTGTGTAGCATTATCTCTGGTAGAACGTATAGAAAAAATAAAATTTACAGATATTGAAGTTGTAGGAGGGAAAAAAGTCGTTCAATACCGAGGAGGAACTCTGCCACTTTTTTCTTTAGATGAAGTTGCCGAGGTTCAGCCTTTTCCCACAGATAAAAAACATATTGATATTATAATTTTTTCTATTTCAGGTAAAGAAGTAGGTCTCATGACAAACCCGCCTATTGATGCTGTTGAAACAAATGCTAAAGTTGATACTCATTCTATTAAACAACCAGGCATAATAGGAACATGTATTATAGAAAATACTACTACTTTGATGGTAGATATCTTCGAAATAATTAAAATATTAAACCCTGACTGGGAAGAAAAAACTGAAGATTATCAACCTGAAAAGAATAAAACAGGCATCCTTTTTGCTGAAGATTCAGATTTTTTCAGAAATCAGGTTAAAGGTTTTTTGGAAGATGATGGATATTATGTTTTTGAAGCACAAGATGGAAGTATTGCATGGGATATTTTAGAAAGTAACCATGAAAAAATTGATATAATTGTAACAGATCTTGAAATGCCGGTAATGGATGGATTTGAACTCACAAAAAAAATCAAATCAGACGACAGGTTTTCCCATTATACTGTTATAGCTCTTACATCTCTTGCTGCAGATAAAGATGTTGCCAAAGGGAAAAAGGTTGGAATAGATGACTACCAGATAAAGCTTGATCGGGAAAAACTTCTTTTAAGTATTCATGCTTATCTTAACAAAATAAATGTATAATTTAAAAAAAATATAAGAGGAATTCTATGTTAGAAAATACAGCAGATAAGGTTTCCAGCAAACTTATAAAACTTGCTACATTTTATATAGGAGAAGCTCTTTGCGGAATCAATATTTTACATATTCAAGAAATTAACAAACTTACAAAAGCCACAAAAGTTCCTCAAGCCCCTGATTATGTTAAAGGTGTTTTAAACCTTCGGGGTAAAATAATTACTGTAATTGATCTTGGTAAAAAGATAGCTCTTAAATCTCTTTCAGAAAAAAAAGAGAATAGAAATATAATTGTTCAATTTCAGGAAGAACATATAGGTCTTCTTGTTGATAAAATAGGCGATGTTTTTGAAATAGAAGCTAATAAAATAGAGCCTGCTCCTTCAAATATTGGAAATATTCAGGAAGTTTTTTTTGAAGGTGTTGTTAAAAATGAGAATAGTTTGATCGGAATATTAAATATTAAAAAAATCCTTTCTGACTAATATTAAGATTTAATAGAAAATAACATGGAAAAATCAGAATCATTAAGAGTACTAATTGTAGATGATACAATTGTTTATAGAAAAATTATAAGTGATGTTATATCACAAATACCAAATGTTGAAGTTGTTGGAACTGCAAATAACGGAAAAATTGCTCTTTCAAAAATAGCCTCGTTAAAACCTGATTTAATAACACTCGACGTTGAAATGCCAGAAATGAATGGTATTGAAGTTTTAAATGAAATAAACAGTCAAAATCTTGATACAGGTGCTATTATGCTAAGCACTGTAACTCATGAAGGCGGAGATATGACGATAAAAGCACTGGAACTCGGTGCATTTGATTTTATACCAAAGCCTGATAAAGGGACAATGGCTGAAAATATAAAACTTATTGAAAACATTCTTACACCTATGTTTAAAGCATTTACACGGCAAAGAACTGTAATAAAAAAGCTCAGAAAAAATTCTATAAACAGAGCCCTGCCTGTCAGCAAAGGAAATGCTTCAAACAAAAAAGTAACAACACGCAAAATAAACATTTTTAGAAAAAAATCAAAAAAGTCAGAAATAATTGGTATTGGAATCTCAACAGGAGGACCTAATGCTCTTGCTGAAGTTATTCCAAATATCCCTGCTGATATAGGAGTACCAATACTAATAGTTCAGCATATGCCGCCTCTTTTTACTAATTCTTTAGCAAAAAGTCTTGATGCAAAATCTAAAATAGCTGTCAAAGAAGCTTCTGATGGAGAAACCATACTTCCCAATACAGTCTATATAGCACCAGGTGGTAAACAGATGAAAATAGTTGCTGGTGTTGATGGTTTAAACAGAATCATCAGAATAACAAACGATCCTCCTGAAAACAGCTGCCGCCCTTCTGCTGATTACCTTTTCAGATCTATAGCCCATCATTATATTGGAAGATCAACAGGCGTTATTATGACAGGAATGGGTTCAGACGGAACAGCAGGATTAAAATCTATGAAAAAAAATGGTGCATATATAATTGCACAGGATAAATCAACCTGTGTTGTCTTTGGAATGCCAAAAGAACCAGTTGAGTTAAATATAGTAGACTCAATAGTACCTCTTTATAATATTGCAAATGAAATAACAAATACTGTAAAAGGTTATAAATTTTAAATAATGATTAAAATAACTCCTGCTGAATTTACTGTTTTTGCAAAATATATTTTAAAAATTTCAGGGATTTTTTTACAAAAAGGCAAAGAATATCTTATTGAAACAAGAATAGGTCCTCTTTTAAAAGAGTTTTCCTGTAGTTCTTTTACTCAACTTCATAAAAAATCCTCTTCAGAGTTAATAAAAAATATTGAAAAAAAAATTATAGATGCTATTTCAACCAATGAAACTTATTTTTTCAGAGATTCTACGCCTTTTAAACTTCTTCAACACAAAATTATTCCCGATCTTATTGATAAAAAAAACAGAAAATCAAAGAACAAACCTTCCTCTACAATACGTATATGGAGTGCAGCCTGCTCTACAGGGCAGGAAATCTACAGCATAGCAATAATATTAGATGAACTTAACCTTAATCCTCCAAAATTTAACATACAGCTTTTAGGAACAGATATATCAAATACAGTCATTGCCCAGGCAAGCTATGGTAAATACAATAAATTTGAAGTAGACAGAGGACTCCCTGCACCTAAAAGAGAAAAATTCTTTACTTCTTCAGAGGATAATACATGGCGTATTAAAGATAAACTTCGTGCAAATGTAAACTTTAAAAAAATGAATCTTATTGTAGATTCTTTTGACTCTCTTGGAAAATTTGATATAATTTTCTGCAGAAATGTTGCTATATATTTTACATCAGAAGACAGAAAAAAACTCTTTAATAAACTTTGCAAATCATTAGAACCTGATGGATATTTTTTAATAGGGTCAACAGAATCCATAGCAGCTGATGCCCCCTTTTTCAAGCCAAAAAGATATTTAAAATCTGTTTATTATGAAATTGAATAATTTAAACAACACTAGGAAACATTAAAATGGCAAAAATTAATCCAAGTGAGTTTATCTCTGAAATAAAATTTTGTGTTCAAAATGAAGATCTAATTAAAGCCAAGGCTCTTTTGCAATTTTTCCCCAAAATACCCCCTGAAATCCAGAAGAGAACGCTATA
>DAOWNP010000017.1 GCA_030642545.1 Desulfobacteraceae bacterium
GGACTTGGTAATATTAACTTAAATACTTATCTATAATATGTTTATAGCAAATAAAAGAGGTTCAAAAAAAGAGCAAAAAAAATTGATTGATTTAGACGCTCCAGATTAAATAATTTTGGGGTTTGTTCATAACACAGTTTGTCAGATGCTATGAACGTGGACGAAATAACCAAATCCCAAAATTTAAATGGATACGAATAAATGCTTTTTACTCATTAGATAAAAACCGTATATTATTGAATGGGGGGTGTATAATGTCTGAGGCAAAGCAAACTGAAGACGGTAAAAAAAAAACATTGTTTCCTGGAATAAATTTTTCAACATTTTTATTTTCTTTAAATTCATCAGCTCTTTATAATCTTGGAGTAGTTGAATGTCCTGATACAGGGGAAAAAGTTGTAAATCTGACAATTGCAAAGCAGACTATAGATATTATAGGGATGCTTCAGGAGAAAACTATAGGAAATTTATCTATTGAAGAAGCTAATCTGATAAAAAATATACTACATGACTTAAGAATGATGTATGTCAATATAAAAGGCTCGTGACAAAATTTTTTAAAGGAGAAAAAATGTTTTTTTTTGTTAAAAACCCGGAAAAATATAATAATAGTTTTTATTGTAATTTATTTAAATTTGTATTTTGTTTTATTTTGTTCTGTTTTATAGCAAAATCTGATGTTTTTGCCATGAAAAAGGCATTTTATTTTCCGGAATCATTTAGTGTCCTTGCCGAAAATTCAGGTCCTGCTGTAGTAAATGTTAGAACAGAATCAACAAGCAGGTCTTCAGGCAGGATTTTTCGCCAATTTTCAAAAAAGCCAAGAGGACATTTTGACGATAAAGACCCTTTTAACGATTTTTTCGAAAAATTTTTTGGTAATGAGCAGCAAAGAGAGTATAAAAAAAGAAGTTTAGGAACCGGCTTTATAATTGATAAAAAAGGTTATATTGTGACCAACAATCATGTTGTTGAAAAAGCAGACTCTATTAAAGTGAAGTTAAAAGATGGTAAAGAGTTTGAGGCAGAGGTTGTTGGACGTGATTCTAAAACAGATCTTGCTTTAATAAAAATAGATGCGGGATTTATGCTGCCTTATCTAAAGTTTGGAGATTCGGATAAACTTAAAGTGGGGGAATGGGTAGTTGCTATTGGAAGTCCATTTGGACTTGAGCAAACAGTAACTTCAGGTATAGTAAGTGCTAAAGGGCGTGTGATAGGGTCAGGTCCTTATGATGATTTTATACAGACAGATGCTTCTATAAATCCAGGAAACAGTGGCGGACCTCTGCTTAATATGCAGGGTGAAGTTGTTGGTATAAATACAGCTATAATTGCATCAGGAAGTGGAATTGGATTTGCTATACCTACAGGGCTTGCAAAAGGAATTATAGAACAGCTCAAGGCAAAAGGCACGGTAACCCGTGGCTGGATTGGAGTTATGATCCAGGATTTAACACCTGAGCTTTCAAGCTATTACGGCATAAAGGGGGCGGTTAAAGGAGCTCTTGTAACTGAGGTAATTGAAGGAGAGCCGGCATATAAAGCGGGTATTAAAGCTAATGATGTAATTATTAAAGTTGCAGGTCAACAAGTTAAAACAGTTCGAGACCTTACAAGGATGATAGCAGATACAGGTGTAGGTCAGGTAGTCAGGATTAAGGTATTAAGGAAAGGCAGGGAAAAGGCTGTAAAGGTAAAAATTGCAAAAAGAGAAGATAGCAAAGTTGCTTTTGAATCAAAAAATAATTTTTTAGAAGATGAATTGGGAATTGAAGTTGCTGATCTTACAGACAACCTTGTACACAGATTTAATCTTGTGGAGAGAAAAGGAATAATTATAACGGGATTAAGTAATTCCGGTAAAGGCATACGGGCTGGTTTAAGAAAAGGTGATATAATAAAAGAATTAAATCATAAAAAAATTGATTCTGTCGGTCAATTTAAAAAACTTATTGGTAGAATTAAAAAAGGTAAAGCAATTAATCTTTTTATTAAGAGACGATCTGTTGGATTTATTATAGTAAAACTCATAAAATAGCAGCATTTTTGTAACATATTTTGTGTTTTTGAGAAGTTACTGAATTTTTATTTAAAATTATTAAAAATGAAGATAAAATCTTTTGCAAAAATTAATTTAATTTTAAAAATAACCGGAAAAAGAGACGATGGCTATCATACTCTTTTTTCTCTGATTTGTCTTGTAGATCTGCATGATACTATATCTATTAGTAACAATAATGATAATGGTATTAATGTTTTTTGCAAGCATAAAGAGACACCTGAAGGTAGTGCAAATATTGCATATAAAGCCGCAGCTCTTTTTTTTAAAACTTTGGGTATAAAAGGTAATGTTCTGATTAATATTGAAAAAAACATACCGGTTGCTGCAGGTCTTGGAGGAGGAAGCAGTAATGCTGCAGCGGTTTTTAACTGGTTAAACCAGGCATATGATTATCCTTTTACTCATAAAAAAATGATGGAGATGGGACTTTTCCTTGGGGCTGATATCCCGTTTTTTATTTTAGGAAAGCCGGTATATGCTACAGGTATTGGAGAAAAATTGAAATTGTGTATGAATATAAAGCCTTATTATGTAGTGCTTATTAATCAAAATATACCGGTTTCAACATCAGATGTGTATAAAAAATTTAAATTTGGATTGACAAAATCCAAAAAAAAAATTAATAAAGATACTTTTAATAAAAATAAATTTATTACTGCTTTTAATTTGTATAATGATCTTGAATCAGTAACAATATCTGATTATCCGCAAATTGAAGTTGCAAAGAATAATTTATTGCAGTATGGAGCAGAAGGTGTGTTGATGTCTGGCAGTGGTCCGACTGTTTTTGGACTGTTTAGTAAAATATATGAAGCAGATTATGCGTATAAGGATATTAAAAACAAGTATAACTGGAAGGTTTTTAAAACCATGCTGTTAGTATAGTTTTTGATATAATATGTTAGTTTTAATAAATGTCATAATGGGGCGTCGTCAAGTGGTAAGACACAGGATTTTGATTCCTGCATTCGGAGGTTCAAATCCTCCCGTCCCAGCCAAATATTTAAGCTTAATACAGAAGAATTTAGAGTTTGTAAATATTATTATTTTATAAACATTAATTTTTAAGGTGTAAAAATTAAAATGGCAGGATCAGAAATAAGTATATTTTCAGGGAATTCTAATCCGAAATTTGCAAATGCCGTATGTAAGTATCTAAGTACAGATCTTGGAGGTGCTACTGTTACGACATTTAGTGATGGTGAAATTCAGATTGAAATCACTGAAAACGTAAGGGGTGATGATGCATTTGTGATTCAATCAACATGTGCTCCTGTAAATAATAATCTTGTAGAATTGCTTTTAATGATTGATGCATTAAAGCGTGCTTCAGTAAAAAGAATTACTGCTGTTATACCTTATTATGGATATGCCAGGCAGGATAAAAAGGTTGCTCCAAGAGTGCCGATAAGTGCAAAGCTGGTAGCGGATCTTATTGTTGTTGCAGGGGTAGACCGGGTAATTACCATGGATCTGCATGCAGGTCAGATACAGGGATTTTTCCGTATACCTGTAGATAATCTTTTTGCGGCACCGGTTATACTTAAGTATATTAAAGAAAAATTTGATAATGATGTTACTGTTGTATCGCCTGATGCAGGAGGAGTTGAGCGGGCAAGAGCTTTTGCAAAACGTTTGGGAGCAGGGCTTGCAATTATTGATAAACGGCGGGATAAACCAAATGAAGCAAAGGCTATGGCTGTTATAGGTAATGTAGCCGGTAAAAAGACCATAATTATTGATGATATGGCAGATACAGCCGGAACATTAACTGAAGCATCTGCTGCTTTGAGGGCAAATGGTGCAGCAGAGGTTCATGCATGTTGTACTCATCCTGTTTTATCAGGTCCTGCGGTTAAGCGTGTAGATGGTTCTGCTTTAGATAGTCTTATAGTAACTGATACAATACCTCTTACAGATAAGGCATCCAAAGTGGGAAAGATTAAGGTGCTGTCAGTAGCACCATTAGTTGGAGAAGCAATGATCAGAAGTCACAGGGGGGATTCTGTAACCTCCTTGTTTGTATAAAATTTTACAAAGCTTTTTAGAAAGGAGCGTCTTTTGGAGTTACTTAAACTCAATGTAAAAAAGAGACTGCCTGAAGATGGTGTCTCGGTAAAAGAGCTTAGAAGAAATAATATTATTCCTGCTGTTATGTATGGTCCAGGCAACGATGCTGTTTCATTGTCAGTGGAAAAAGGTGAGATTGACAAATTAATTAAAAATGGCGGAATTTTCAAAGCGGTAATTAATGTTATTATTGATAGCGATGAAGAAAAAATAAAAGTTGTAATGATAAAGGAGATTCAGACTCAACCATTATCCCGTGATATACTTCATATTGATTTCTATGAAGTTAATTTAGAAAACAAAATTCGTGTTAAAATTCCTGTTGAAGTTACAGGTAAATCAGTAGGCGTTGAAATAGGTGGAATGCTTCAGATTATCAGGCGTGAGCTTGAAATTATGTGTCTGCCTATGAATATACCTGAATCTGTGATACTTGATGTGACTGATCTTGATATTGGTGACTCTATTCATGTTAACGATATTTCTCTACCTGAAGAGGTTGAGGTTATAGCAGATGTTAATTTCACTCTTATTACAGTTCTTATCAGTAAAGAGGAAGAGGAAGAAGTTGAAGGTGAAGAAGTTGAAGAAGGGGAAGAAGGGGCTGAAGATGATGCTGAGAGCGAAGAAGGTGCTTCTGAAGAACAAAAAAAGAAGAAGGATGCATCTGATTAATCGGCAGTATATGTGCTTGCCGGGGTATTCATTAAAATGATTGAGAAGAAAATTTGTCTTATAGCCGGATTGGGAAATCCAGGAGATAAATATAAAAAAACCAGGCATAATGCAGGTTTTTTGATTATAGATGCAATCTCAAATCGTTTTAATATACCGATTAATAAAAAAAAATTTAATAACAGATATGGTTTAGGGGTATTTGAAGATAATAAAATTATTCTTGCCAAGCCTCAAAATTATATGAATTTGAGCGGACCTCCAGTTCTTGCTCTTGCTAAGTTTTATAAGGTATCATGTGATGAGATATTAATTATACATGATGATATAGATATTGTTTTTAAAAAAATAAAATTAAAAATGAAAGGAGGGGATGGAGGGCATAAAGGAATTCATTCTTTAACAGAGGCTTTTCAAAACAATGATTTTGCAAGGCTTCGCTTTGGAATCGGGCGACCGGAGCATAACAGACCTGTTAATAAATATGTTTTAAGTGTTTTTTCAGCTGAAGATGAAAAACAGCTTGAAGGTATGCTTAAGATGTCTGTTGATGCTGTAGAAACATTATTGTGTTTTGGAAAGGCTGTCTGTATGAACAAATTTAATTGATTTTAACAAGATTTGAAATTTTATGAGGAGGGATTTTTTTGTATGGATTTTATAGCGAATAATATTCCATTAGTATGTATGCTGGTAGGTATTGTGGGTATACTTTTTGCGCTTGTTCTGGCAGGAATTGTAAAAAGTGCACCAGCAGGAAATGAAAAGATGGCTGAAATAGCATTAGCCATTCAGGAAGGTTCAATAGCATATCTTAATCGTCAACTTAAAAGTATGTCTATTGCAGGTGCAGTAATTTTTGTAATAATTTATTTTGCAATGGGTCCTGTTAATGCTGTGGGCTTTGCTATTGGAGCAATTGCTTCATTTGTAGCAGGTTATATTGGAATGAGAGTTTCTGTTATAGCCAATGTAAGAACAGCAGAAGCTGCTAAACATGGTATGAGTGCCGGTCTTGCTATGGCATTTAAAGGTGGTTCTGTAACGGGAATGATAGTGGCTGGTCTTGCTTTAACATCAGTTGCAGGTTTTTATATGTATACTCAAGATGTTATTTCATTAGTTGCATTAGGATTTGGTGGCAGCCTTGTCTCTATTTTTGCTCGTTTAGGCGGAGGAATTTTTACCAAGGGTGCTGATGTTGGTGCTGATCTTGTTGGTAAAGTAGAAGCTGGAATTCCTGAAGATGATCCAAGGAATCCTGCAACTATTGCAGATAATGTTGGTGATAATGTTGGTGATTGTGCTGGAATGGCAGCTGATCTTTTTGAAACATATGCAGTTACCGCAGTTGCTGCTATGCTTCTTGGTCATCTTCTTTTTCCTGAAAATGCTATGGCAACTCTGTTTCCATTAATTCTTGGTGGAATTTCTATTATTTCTTCAATGATTGCCATGTTCTTTGTAAGACTTGGAGACAGTGAATATATAATGGGTGCTCTTTACAAAGGAATGTTTGGAGCTGCAATTATTTCAGGTATAGTGTTCTATTATGCTGTAAAGAAATTTATTGTTGATATTCCTGGTCTTGATGCTATGAGCATTTATTACTGTACACTTATAGGTCTTGTTTTAACAGTTGTGATTGTTATTATTACTGAATACTATACAGGTATATATAAGCCGGTTAAAGATATCGCACAGGCATCAACAACAGGTCATGGAACAAATATGATAGCAGGTCTTGCTGTAAGTATGCAGTCAACAGCTGCTCCTGTACTTGCTATCTGTCTTTCAATTGGTCTTGCTCATCATTTTGCAGGAGTTTATGGAATAGCTATGGCTGCAATGGCCATGTTGTCTATGACTGGAATGGTTATAGCAATTGATGCTTATGGTCCTATTACAGATAATGCTGGTGGAATTGCTGAAATGGCTGATATGGATGAGTCTGTACGTGCTGTAACTGATCCGCTTGATGCTGTTGGAAATACAACTAAAGCTGTTACAAAAGGATATGCAATTGGTTCTGCCGGATTAGCTGCAATAGTTCTTTTTTCCTGTTATACTATTGAATTTAGTCTTCATGGAAAAAGCTCTGCAATTAAATTTGACCTTGCAGATGTTAATGTTTTAATAGGTCTGTTTATTGGTGGACTTCTTCCTTATCTGTTTGCATCAATAGCAATGAGTGCTGTTGGTAGAGCAGGTGGAGCTGTTGTTGAAGAAGTTCGTCGTCAATTTCGCGAAATTCCTGGAATTATGGAAAGAACAGCTAAGCCTGATTACAAAGCATGCGTTGATATTGTAACAAAATTTGCTTTAAAAGAGATGGTTTTTCCTGCACTTCTTCCTGTTGTAGTACCTATTATTGTTGGATTATTACTTGGAAAGGTTGCTCTGGGCGGTCTTTTAATTGGTAGTATAGTAACAGGTGTTTTTGTTGCTATTTCTATGACTACAGGTGGAGCAGCATGGGATAATGCAAAAAAATATATTGAGGATGGCAACCTTGGTGGAAAAGGAAGTGATGCTCATAAAGCTGCAGTTACTGGTGATACAGTAGGCGATCCATACAAGGATACAGCAGGACCTGCAATAAATCCAATGATTAAAATATTAAACGTTGTAGCACTCCTTATGGTGCCGTTTTTAATATAAAATAAAAACGATGTGATGTTTTAATTATAAGTAAGTAAATAAAAAAAGGATCAGCTTTTAGCTGATCCTTTTTTTTTTGTTGAAAAAAGCTTAAAAATTTGATATAGTAAAAAAAATAGCGGTTATGTTTAAAAAAAACAAATGGTTTGTTATCTTAATTAAAAAAATACAGATCTTTTTTTTGTAGCAAAATTGTAAATTAAATATTTGTGTTTTTTTTTGATAAGGGGTATACTTATTGATTTACTGATATTCCAAAGGAATAAGTATGCATTTATTTGTTTTAAATATAGGTTTTTATTAGATAATTTGTTTGGTCTTTTAATTAAGTATTAAATAATTGGGGTATAAAGATGGTTGAAAATCTCGAAAAAACAGATGGATGTTTTGACATTATAAATGGAAATCGGTTTAATGTTGGTGATTTAGCTGTTTATCCTGCACATGGGGTTGGACAAATAGAAGCTGTTGAGAAAAAAGAAGTGGGTGGGGAAGAACACTGGTTTTATATTATGAAGATTCTGGACAATGATATGGTAATCATGATTCCAACTCAAAATGTTGACGCTGTTGGCTTGCGGGAGGTTATTGATAAGGATGACCTGTATAAAGTTTTCGATATAATTAAAAACAAAAAAGATAGCCATATTGACAATCAAACATGGAATCGACGATATAGAGAATATATGGAAAAAATTAAAACAGGTTCATTATACGATGTGGCAGAAGTTTTTAGAGATCTTTTTTTGTTAAAAGTAACAAAAGATCTTTCTTTTGGAGAGAGGAAACTGTTTGATACATCTAAGTGCTTATTATTAAAAGAGATTAGCACTGCCAGGGATAGTAGTGAAGATTCTGTTATGGAAGAAATTGAAGCTCTTTTTGAGGAAGTAACATCCTGATAATGGAAGAAGTTAAAAGCTGGTTTTCTTTTAAAGTAAAAAAAAATGATGCAAAATTACGATTAGACCACATTGTTACAAATAATAATAAAGACCTCAGCAGATCATACGCATCATTAATTATTAAAAACAAAAATGTATTAGTTAACGGAGAAAATAAGAAATCTGGATATCGTGTTAAAGAAGGTGATTGTATATCAGGGGTTATTCCCTATAAAGAACCTCTCTATTTTTTACCGGAAAAAATAGATTTTGATATATTATTTGAAGATTCTGATATATTAGTAGTTAATAAACCAGCAGGTCTTGTGGTCCATCCGGCTCCTGGAAACTGGACAGGTACACTTGTTAATGGTTTGTTATATATATCTGCTGATAACTGTAAAAATTATAACAAAGATATAAGACCTGGAATTGTTCATAGATTAGATAAAGATACTTCAGGTGTGCTTGTTACAGCTAAAAATGAACAAGCCCTAAACAATCTTCTTTTGCAGTTTAAACAAAGAATCGTAAAAAAAACATATTTGACATATGTTTATGGCAGCTTTCAGGAGGATAAAGGTGTAATTGATTTTCCTATTGGAAGAGATCCAAAAAACAGAAAAAGAATGTCCATACACAGTAAAAAAAAAAAACTGCTAAAACCTTATGGACTCTAAAAAAACAATATAGAGGGATTGCTTTTTTAGAGATTTGTATTAAAACCGGACGGACTCATCAAATCAGAGTCCATTGTGCATCAATAAACAGACCTGTGGTAGGAGATGCTCTGTACGGTATAAAGAAAATATCAAATTTTATTGTAGATAATAAAAATTTAGTTGATTATTTATCATCTATTAACAGGCAGATGCTTCATTCTTATGAGCTTGAAATTGTTCATCCTGTTTTAGGCAGAAAAATGAGATTTAGAGCAGATATTCCTGACGATATGCTTGCGTTGGATTTAAAATTAAATATGAGTAGTGGTATTATATAAGATTTTTTATATATAAGGAACGTGGACGAAATAATTCGTATTTATTGACACTCTTTTAATCATACAAAAAAATCTTCAATCCCTGAATTTTGTATTGACCGGATTATAGGTGTCGCTCTGTTTTTATGATTGGGTGGGATTAGCAGCATTTTCATTGGACGATTGTAGAGTAGATGTTTTGTTGGGTTAAAAGAAGAATGGTTTGTATAGGATAGCAACTGGTCTGTTTTTAACAGAAAAAGTAAAATGTCGGTAAGGTTGCCATATTGTCCAGGAATATCCATATGTTCAACAAACTGAAGGAATATATAATTAACAGTAATAATAAATGGATCCATATCAGCATAATCATTGATACTGCATATTGTTTTTGAAATCATACTTCGGCATCCTATTGGTCGTACCGGATATATGCTACATACATTATTTTGAAGGAAGAAACATCTGCCCCATTTCGGATTATTTTCTTCATCAGGGACTTTTTTTTTGCTGACACATAAATCAGCAAAGCCATTAGTGGTTATTTTTGGCCGGTATTTTTTAAAATCAGAAAGAGATTTTAACTTGAAACGTATCTCTTTTTTATTAATTTCGTTAAAAAAATTAATAATATTAAACCCTTCAAGAGTTGTCATAGTAACATTGCAGGTACAACATGTTGAGCAGTGTTTTTTGCATATATTCTCCTGGTTTTTTATAATATTATCATGAATTTTATACAATTGATTTAAAATGCGAAGTTTTTTTTCTATATTCATATTATCAATTTTTTTAAAGGGGTATTAGAAAAAAAAAGATTAAGAAACGTATTTGTTGGTTATATAGTGGGCCGTCGGGGAATCGAACCCCGAACCTACTGATTAAGAGTCAGGTGCTCTGCCTAGTTGAGCTAACGGCCCTGTGAAAACAGATCTTTTTTTAACAAGTTTTTTAATTGTTGTCAAATCTATTTTTTAAAAACAAACTTTGATCTATGCCGGCCATATTTTTTGCTTCTCTTTTCGAATCCTTTTTTTATTATTTTTCCAGGATTGATCTCTGAGTTTGGTTTTTTTTGAGATATCTTTTGCATCTTCTATCTGCTTTATTATAAACTTTTCATTCTTCTCTGTTTTTTCTGTCTGTTTTTTCTGCTTGTTTTTTTTAAAATTGTTTTTTTCTTTTGAAAGAACAGGACCGCTAAAGCATGTATTTGGAATATAGCAGTCTGTATAAAACAGATTTCCTGACATTATAACTTCAATATTATTTTTTTTAAGGTTATCTGTATATATAGTCAGGAAAACAGGTTTTTGGTCATATCTTTTCCCAATTCTAATTGCCATCTCTTTTTCTGCAGAAAGAATACATATCTGGTTTGTGGAAGTAGATATCCCTTTTTCACTAATATGATGATATGCCTTTTTTTTTACACATAAAAACAGAAGTTTCGGGAGGTTTTTTGCAATAGTTGCAGCAGGAAGATTTGTTCTGTCTTTTGCACGAATAAGCTTGTCTGAAATTTCAATATCAGGGTGGGAAATAGTTGTGCAGATTTCATTGATATGTGCAAAGTTAACATGTGGTAAATCTTTTTTTTCACTTAAGGCTTTTAGCAGTTCCTTTATTTTAACATATCCTTTTGCATCAGGAATAAGTCCGAATTCATCAGGTCTTCTACCAAGTACGTAAGATAATGATTTTGCAAGTTTTTTTACTGATTTTAATCTGTTCATAATTGTTTTTTTGCTTTTTTTAAACTTCTTTTAAGCACCTTTCTTGACCTTAATTGTCTATTTTGTTAGGTAAAGAATAAACTTTGTAATTTATTATGTAACAGTTTCGAGACAGGCTGTTACAAAACGCAATTTATCCAAATTTCTGCGTTGAAAAATTGATTTTGATCCTCGGAATACAACGGCGTATGCCTGTGGTCAAAATAATTTTCCGCCTTGAACGAGGAAGAAATTTTCATTTTGTAATAACCTGTCAAGATATTTTAATACTATTCAGGTGAAAAATGAAACAGGAAAAATCTAATTTATTATATAAAGAAGCTATAGAACGTATTCCAGGTGGTGTCAATAGTCCTGTCAGGGCTTGTAAATCTGTTAACAGAAATCCTCTGTTTATTAAAAAAGCAGATGGAGCTTATCTGTTTGATGAAGATGGAAACAGGTTTATAGATTATATAGGTTCATGGGGACCTATGATATTAGGACATAGAGATCCTGATGTAATTTCTGCTATAACATCTGTTTTAGAAAAAGGGACAAGTTTTGGTGCACCAACAAATCTTGAAATAAAACTGGCAAATCTAATTATAGATGTTATAGATTCTGTTGAGATGGTTCGCATGGTAAATTCAGGAACAGAGGCTGCAATGAGTGCTGTTCGTCTTGCGAGAGGTTATACAGGTCGGGATATAATAATAAAGTTTGACGGCTGCTATCATGGTCATGCTGATACATTTCTTGTTGAAGCCGGTTCTGGAGTAGCAACTTTATCTATACCAGGCAGCCCTGGTGTTCCAAAATCTGTGATAGAACATACTATTTCTGTACCTTATAATGATATTGATGCAGTCAGAAAAATAATGAAAGAAAAAGGCAGTATGGTTGCAGCTATTATCGTAGAACCTGTTGCAGGAAACATGGGTATGGTTTTGCCTGAAAAAGATTTTCTTGTAAAACTTAAAGAACTGACTTTGGCAAATGGGTCTGTTTTGATATTTGATGAGGTTATGACAGGATTTAGAGTAGCACATGGAGGAGCCCAGTCTGTTTATGGAGTTGATCCGGATATTACTTGTCTTGGCAAAATTATAGGTGGTGGTCTTCCTGTAGGGGCATATGGAGGCAAAAAAGAAATAATGCGGTATATAGCACCGGAAGGGCCTGTATATCAGGCAGGAACTTTATCTGGTAATCCGGTTGCAATGGCAGCTGGTATTGCAACATTAACAAAACTTGGTGAACCTGGCTTCTATGATGCTCTTTCTGAAAAAGCAAATTATCTTGCAAAAGGACTAAAGCTTGCTGCAAAAAATGCCGGTGTAAACGTTAAAGTGTATACTGCAGGTTCTATGTTAGGGCTGTTTTTTACAGACAAAGAAGTAAAAAACTTTGATGATGCAAAAAAATGTAATTCAGATATGTTTGTAAAATATTATACAAATATGCTTGAGAGAGGGATATATCTTGCTCCATCAGCTTTTGAGGCTCTTTTTGTTTCATCTGTTCATGGAAAAGAACTTTTAGATAAAACTATTGAGGCTGCAGAAGAATCCATGAAAGAAATTTAAAATAAAATTTAAAAAAACAGATATCAGGTTGCTTTGCTCTTACCCTTAAACAGGTATTTTTATATGATAAAAATTGAAAATCTTAATAAATTTTTTAAATCTTTCCAGGCTTTAAAAGATATTAATCTTCTTGTGGAAAAAGGAGAACTCTTTGCCTATTTAGGTCCAAATGGAGCTGGCAAAACAACTACAATAAAGATACTTACCGGTCTTACAAAGTACTCATCAGGTAAGGTCTCTTTAAACGGGTATGATGTAAAAAAGGAAGGGCTTTTTGCCAAAGAACAATGTGGTGTTGTGCCTCAGTCTATAAATCTTGATCAGGAGCTTACTGTTTTTGAAAATCTTGATATTCATGGAAGGCTTTATAAAATACCCAAAAAAAAGCGCGATTTCAGGATAAATGAGCTTTTAGAATATTTAGAGGTTGCTGACAGGAAAGATAGTCTTGCAAAACAGCTGTCAGGAGGGCTCAAAAGAAGAGTTATGATAGCAAGAGCTCTTGTGCATTCACCCAGGATACTTTTTTTAGATGAACCTACCGTTGGTCTTGATGCTGCAATAAGAAAACGAATATGGGCAATTATAAAAAGAATTCAACAAGATGGAGCCACTATCTTTCTTACAACTCATTACATAGAAGAAGCAGAATATCTCGCTCAAAGAGTTGCTTTTTTAAATGAAGGTTCAATTGTTGAAAATGATACCCCGAAAAATCTGGTTGATAGAATGGGGGCGTGGGCTGTAGACAAAGTTGTGGATAATCAACTTAAAACTTCATATTATAAAAAAAGAGAAGATGCCAGTGCATACACTGCCTGCCAGAATACAGACTGTATGTTGAGACGTGTTAATCTTGAGGACTCATTTCTTTCATTAACAGGGAAAAAAGTTAAATGATTCGTGGATATTTTGCTGTTTATTATAGAGAACTTCTTATTATGAAGCGCAGGCTTCCAAAAATGATTGCCACTATGTCTGTTTCTCCACTGCTTTATCTTATTGCTTTTGGTTATGCCATGGGGGGGAATGTAAATGTTGACGGGCACAGTTATATGGAATTTCTTATTCCTGGGCTTATAGCTATGAGTAGTATGACGCAGGCTTTTTCCATAGCAAGTGAGATAAATATAGCAAGATTTTACTGGCATATTTTTGAAGAGTTTCAGGCAGCTCCTATAAATAGTTTTGCTTATGTACTTGGTGAAGTTTGTGCTGGTATGACAAGGGCTGTTTTATCAGTTATTGTAATTATATTAATAGGTTTTTTATTTGGTGTTTCTATTTGTATAAATTTTTATTTTATTGCAGCTGTATTATTAAATAGTTTTTTATTTGCAAGCCTTGCTGTGGGTATGGCAATGCTTGTAAAATCACATGCTGACCAGGCAATGTTTTCAAGTTTTGTTATAACTCCCATGGCGTTTTTAGGAGGAACCTTTTTTCCTTTGGATAATTTGCCTTTGTGGGCACAGAAAATATTGTCTTTTCTTCCTTTAACCCATGCTTCCAACGCAATAAGAAAAGCAGCTTTTGGAGAAATTCCTGAAATTTTATCCTACATAGTTCTTTTTTTTACAGGTATTATTATAATTTTATGGGCATTTTGGTGTGTGGATAAAGCAAAAGATTAAAAAGGGAAAAAGTTTGTCTGAAAGGTGCTAAGTTCTAAATTTTTTTGGCGGTTGAATTTTTTTTCAATATATACTCATAAAAGAAAGGTTGTTTGCTAAACATGGCACAATTATTAAATGATCGTAGAGATGTACAGTTTGTCCTTTATGAACAGCTTGGTATAGAATTTTTAACAAAAGATCCCAAGTATTCAGATTTAAACAGGAAAACTTTTGATCTTGTTATTTCCGAAGCAAAAGCACTTGCAACAAAAGAATTTCTTCCTGCATCTATAGAAGGCGATGAACAGGGTTGTAGTTTTGAAAACGGGAAAGTTATAGTTCCAGAGGCTTTTCATAGTGTTTACAAGCTTATTGTGGAAGGAGAATGGATAGCTCTTTCAGATGATCTTGATGTGGGCGGACAGGGTATGCCCCAGGTTATTAAAATGGCTGTAGATGAACTGTTCCAGGGAGCAAATACATGCCTTGCTCTTAGTATGGGGCTTACACATGGAGCAGGAAAGCTTATTGAAATATATGGTACAAAAGAACAAAAAAAGTTATACCTTAAAAAAGTATATTCAGGAGAATGGACAGGGACCATGGCATTGACAGAATCTGTAGCTGGTTCTGAAGTTGGAGAGCTTGAAACATCTGCAAAAAAGAATCCTGATGGAACTTATTCAATTACAGGAAACAAGGTATTTATAACTCAGGCTGAAAATAATCTTACGGAAAATATAATAAACCCTGTTCTTGCAAGAATTGAAGGTGCACCAAAGGGAACCAGAGGGATTTCTCTTTTTCTTGTACCTAAATATCTTGTTAATGAAGATGGATCACTTGGTGAAAGAAATGATATTGAATGTACAGGAATTGAAGAAAAAATAGGAATACATGGAAGTCCTACATGCAGTATGGCAATGGGAGGTAAAGGAAACTGCACAGGCACTTTACTTGGCAAGGAAAATGAAGGGCTGAAAAGTATGTTTCATATGATGAATGAGGCTCGTTTATTTGTTGCCATGCAGGGACTTGGAATTTCTAGTACAGCATATCTGTATGCACTAAATTATGCACGGGAAAGATTTCAGGGAAGACATATTACCAAACTAAGAGATCCGGCTGCAAAACAGGTTCCGATTGTTGAGCATCCTGATATCAGGCGTATGTTAATGATGATGAAGTCCAGCATAGAAGGATTGAGAAGTCTAAATTATTATGTTGGATTATGTATAGATCGGGTTGAACTCAAAGCAACAAGCGAAGAAGAAAAAAAACGATTAAACGGTTTAATAGCACTTCTTATTCCTATTTGTAAAGCTCATACAACAGAGAGAGGATTTGAACTTTGCAATATGGCAATTCAGATTTATGGTGGTGCTGGTGCTTGCAGGGAGTATCCTGTAGAGCAGCTTCTGCGTGATATTAAAATTGCTACTATCTATGAAGGGACAACTGGTATACAGGGCATGGATTTGCTGGGTAGAAAAATCGGGATGAATAAAGGTAGGGTTTTTCAGGATTTTATTGAAGAGATTAATAAAACTGTTATTACTGTCAAAGAACGGTCATCAATAAGTGTACTTGCAGAGCAATTTGAAAAAGCGTTGGATAAATTTGGAAAAACAGCGTCAAATATAGGTCATGCAGCAGCATCTGAGCAGATACAGGAAGCTTTTTCTCAAGCTTACCCTTTTTGCGAGGTGTCAGGAGATATGTGTATTGCATGGATGCTGCTTTGGAGAGCTTCTGTGGCTGCAATTAAGCTTGATAAAATTGTGGGAAATGCTGATAATAAA
>DAOWNP010000168.1 GCA_030642545.1 Desulfobacteraceae bacterium
AAGAACTTTTAACCCTGGTTTTTATTCAGGCATAGCTACTGATTTTGCAGCAGCTATTGCAGGGCTGAAAAAACCAGCTTGATTAATTAATTCACTGTTCTCTAAATTATATTCAATCAGTTTTTTTTCATCTATATATATAATATCTGTTTTTTCATAATTTTGTTTTATTTGGTTTATATCATATTTTTCTTTTATCTGTTCTCCTGTATAGATTTTTCTTAACTTTAAATTTTGTTTCTGTTGTAAAAATAAATCTATAGTATTTATTATATTCAAAGTTAATTGATTTTTATCTGTTTCAATATTTTTTTTAAATATTTTAAAAAAAATCAGTTTATTATTGCTAAATATAAAAAGAGTTATACCCAAATCATCTCCTCCGAAGAAAGCAACGCAGTTATCTTTTTTATTATCTTTATCTATAGCCTTACAGTATAAATTAAATTGATTTATACCTGCTGAATTTATTAATTTTACATCAAGATTTAATTTCTCAAAAAAAGTTACATATTCATTTATAATATTTTTCAACCCAACAGAAACAAACAGCTGTTTTTCTCTATCAGGAGTATCTATAATAACTTCATATGAAACTAAAAGATTATCCGCAGGCAGATTGTATTCTTTCCCGACCCGCCATGTAAGCATTTCAATAACTTCACTCTTTTTTTTAGGGATTTCTTTAAAATTATATATAAAATATTTAATCACCGGATCTGGAAGAGATATGCCTGCTTTTTGAACTTTAGCACTATTCAAATCAAGAGAGAGAGCTGTTTTATTTAATTGTTCCCAATTAGTTATATTACTGGTTTTAAAAGAAGGAAATATAGTATTATCAAAAAGTTTTTTATATTTCATTGTATATATAAAAAAACCTGAATTATCTTTTTTTATATATACAATCTTTAAAAACAAGCTATCTATTTGAATTCCTATAAATGTTTTTTGTGACTTTAATAATTTCATAAAAACTTCGCCCTTGTTTCTAAAGAACCGGCCCCACTTATTTTTTACCTGTTTCTTTATAATATTTCTTTTATTATTAGCTGCATTTTTAAAGAACCAATCTCAATAATATCAAACTCTTTTAATTTTATATGCTTTTTTATTTTAATTCCATTTACCTTTGGTTTTATAAATCCATTTAAATAACTCAAATAATAAGCATTTGGCCTCTGACTGATAACTGCTGCTATTTTACCTACAAAAAAACCTTTAACAACTACATCTGAATCCGGATTTTTACCAAATACTGTAATTTTTTTTTTAAGCAATTTGCTTTTTTGTTTTAAAGAAAGAAATGATAATGTTGCAATAGTTGGGACTTTACTAATTGATACATTCTTAAATAGTGATTTTTTTTTATCGGGATCAATTATCATGGTTTGTTCTAAACTGTTTTCATCAGGTTCTATAGTTTTTTCCCAATCATCAAATTCAAAAAATAGAGTATGAGTACCAATTATAATAATATCACCATGTTTGAGGAAATGATTTTTTACAGCTTTACCATTAACTCTTGATCCGTTTTTACTTTTAAGATCTGAAAAAAGAAAATTATCTCCAACTGTATCAATTTTTGCGTGAAATAATGAAATCCCTACACTATTGAGTATTATATTATTGGAACGATCTCTTCCAATACAAAGAGATTCTTTTTTATCTAATGTATGTTCAGAAAAAATTTCATCTGCAAGTTTTAATGTAACAAATGGCATAAATTTCCTTATTGCATATTTTTTTTCAAAAATTTTTTTTTAATTGCATTATTCATTCTACATATAAAATTTACAAACCTGTTTTTATTTTTAATGGATTTAATATGTAGTACTATCACAGTAATATTATCTTCACCACCATATTTATTTGATAGAAATACAAGTTTTTCACATGCAATATTCGGTTTATACCTGTTTACTATATTTAATATCTCTTTTTGAGAAACCTTATCGCTTAAACCATCAGATGCAATAACTATAATATCATTTTTAAAAAATTTTAGCTGACATATATCTGCTTTTACTTTTTCTTCTATACCAATTCCTCTTGATAACATATGATCAAACTGAGCATCTAATTCTTTGCTGTCATCGGGATACATTTTTGCATGTTCAGCCTTTACTGTATGTGTAACAGAGATTAAATCTATATTATTGTCATGGATAAGATAAATCGGGCTGTCTCCTACATTTGCAGCAACAAAAGACAATTCGTTAAAATACACAGCAGAAACCGTTGTTCCCATTCCTCTAAAGGCAGGGGTTTTTTGAGACATATTATAAATTTTTTTATTAGATAAATTTATAGAAGATAGAAGATAATCGCATAAAAGCAGGTCTGTTAAAGAAGACAGGGCTTTATCTTTTGTTTTTGATTTATTTGATCTTTTAATCTCTTTTTCTATTTTTTTTATCTGGTCATCTATTGTATTAACAATAACTTTACTTGCAACTTCTCCTGCTCTGTGGCCGCCTACTCCATCTGCAACAATATATAATTGAAGATCATCATTTATTAAAAAATTATCTTCATTATGTTTTCTTTTTTTACCTGTATCTGTTAACCCATACGAATCAATTATAGCCATAATGTATTAAGTATTAGTATTAAGTAGTTGAATTTTTTTTCAAAACCATAGAATCAATTTTTTTACCCATTAATTGTAAATGACGAGACAAGCTGCCTGCATTCTTATAACGTTTATCAGGATTTTTTTCCAATGTCTTATTAATAATCAAAACAAGGGGTTTCATGATTTTAGGATTAAATCTTCTTGGATCGGGTTGTTTTACCTTCATTATTTGATGCATTAAGGCAGCAGGATTTTCACCTCTAAACGGAACTTTCCCGGTTAATAACTGATAAAGCATTACTCCTAAAGAAAATATATCACTTCTTCCATCTACTTTTGCACCAGATATTTGTTCAGGAGACATATAATAAGGAGTACCTTTTACTATACCTGTTTTAGTTTGAGATGTTGCAGTTATTTTTGCTATCCCAAAATCAGTTATTTTAATTTCCCCTGTTTTTAGCATCATAATATTGGCTGGTTTAATATCTCTGTGAACTATACCTTTTTTATGTGCATAATCTAAACCATCTGCAATTTTTGATATAATATCAATCGTTTTTCTGATAGGAAACAAATTGTTTGCTTTTGTATATTTATAAAGGTTGTGCCCATCTAAAAATTCCATGGCTATATATGCAATATCCTGATCTTCACCTGCATCATAAATAGTAACAATATTAGGATGTGATAATGTACCGGCACTTTCAGCCTCTCTAAAAAATTTTTCTTTCATTCTTTTAATTTCATCTAAATCTAAATCATCATCAAATTGAAAAGTTTTAATAGCTGTTGTTCTGTTTATCGTTGGGTCTTTGCCAAAATAAACAACTCCCATTGCACCTTTACCTATTATTTTTTTTATTTCATAACGACCTAAAGTTGGTTTTTCAGCAAGATCATCTATCAATTTGTCATTTACACCACTACTTGATTTTTTCCCATACATCATGCTTTCACTGGCTTTAAGCAGCTTTTTTTTCTTTTCAGAGATATCTTTATATTTTTTATCATATTGTTGAATATAACCATACACCGAGGCTGCTTTATTATATTGTCTTTTTCTTTCATAGTCTAACCCCAGATTGTAAAGAACTTCTTTCATCTCTTTATTGACAGGAACTCTTAAATATTTATCATAAGCAAGATCAAGCATCCCCTGATTTTGGAAAGATAGACCAAGCATTCTATTTGTTTCAGCAGATTCACCTTCAACTTTTTCTTTTCTATTTTCTACAATAAAAAAATTAATACTGATAATACCTATATATCCAATAAATATTTGTATCAATGGATATATAACAGGAACCCATAAGCCTTTGTAAACAAAAAAATATATTCCGGTTCCTATTAATCCTGTAGTTAAAAAAAGAAAAGTAGTTGCTGCCCAAAATGCTTTTAATTTTGGCATAAGCAAAATAATTATAATTCCTATAATTAAAATAGAGATTATTTCAGCATATTTATGCCATGAGGTAAGGCAGATAAATTTTTTATTTATAATTGAGTTGACAATATTTGCTGAAAATTCACCAACAGACATTGACTTATCAATTGGAGTACCAATTGAATTCATAATACCGGATGCAGAAGCACTGAAAATAACTATTTTGTTTTTAAAAATTTTAACTGGAATTTTATCATTTATTATATCAAAAAAACTGTAATGCTTAAAAGAATCTTTTGGACCTTTAAAAACAGATAAAATTTCAGTTTTATCTGTAGTGGGTATTTTAATAGATCCTAATCTAATTGATTTTCCTGGTTCTATAATTATTTTTTTGGGTGGAATATTAAGATAAGCTGCTGCAATACGAAGATTAAATGATAATATATATAGTCCGTTATATTCAATTATCAAAGCTTCTTTCCGTATAATTTTGTCAGGATCTTCATAAAGATTTATGTGACCTATTCCAGATGAAGCATTTAAAAGCAGATCAATAGGAAGAATAATATCATTTGCTTTATAGGTTTTCCCATTGTAGAAATTATTTTTTTTAAGTAATGATTCTGATATAAGTCTCTTTTTATTAAATTGCTTTTTATTATTATTAAAAGCAGAGTTTTTTAAAATAACTGGAAGTATAATTTTCTTTGATTGTTTTATGGCATTTGCTAACTTCTGATCACTGTTTAGTCTGTATCTGGCCTTTTTTATAGCTTTATACAAAGACCTTATTTCTTTGTTAGATGAACTGGTAGAAGGTAACTTTTGTGGCAAAAAAGATTCAAGATCATTAAGGAGTTTAAGCCCGCTTGATTCTTCAGGTTCACTATATATAAAACCAAGACCAATAATATTTGGCTTTCCCACATTGATTTTATTTATTGCTTTTGCAATAACAGATCTTGGCCATGGCCACCTGCCAAGTCTTTCTATTGAATAATCATCTATATCTACTATAATAATTTCTTCTGGTTTTTTTTCTTCTTTTTCATATTTATTTAATTTCATTCGAACATCATAAAACTTGAGTTCTAAATTATTAATAAAATTAACATGTAATAATGCAAAGATTAAAAAAACCGCAGATACTAATATTCCCCATAACAGTGTTGCATTTTTTTTAAAAAAACCCATACGTTAACCTGATTAATATATTATATTTTTTGTTTATTAAAAAGCATTAGATTTTTTTGAGATTTAGATATAAAATTTTATAATATTTTAATTTAATATCAGAAATATCTTATGTAGATTATAAGATATTATAGAGTTGGTTATAACATCAACCATCAGATGTCAAAGCGAGTATGTATGGTCAAAATTAAAACTAAACCTGATATTATTTTTAGCAATAACATTGATAATATTATTGTTGTATTTAGAAATGAGGATAATCTTAATTTTATTAAATTAAGAACTATTGACAATGATATGATAATATAATATAAAATAAATTATATTATATTATTTTCACAATAACAATATAAAATTTAATTTAATTGATTTGATGTTTTCATCTGCGGTCTAAACAAAAAAAAGTAGCATATTCCCACAATAAAACTAAACTTTTAAATAAAAACAGATATCTGCATTATTTATAACAATTTTAAATAAATATTAGATCTTTAATAGTTAAATCTTTTAGATTTTGACTAAAATACTTTATTCATTAGTATCTTTAACATTATTTATATAATTTGAGAAGGAGTTTATTATTATGGATCT
>DAOWNP010000136.1 GCA_030642545.1 Desulfobacteraceae bacterium
GATTTGGTGCAAGAAAAAGATTTTTTTAGAATTCTTTTTCTTTTTTAGCTTATTCTTAAGCTGATAAATGCCTTGACTCGTAGTATTCTTTTTGATATTTTTTCAGAAATAATCAAAATTTATAAAATAAAACTCAAATTTAATTTTAAATCTATTTTATGAAGGCAAGAACAAATGTTTCAGATTTCTGCTTTTATTTGATATTTTTTTATAACGCTCATGCCCTGACAGGCACAACAAAACATGAAAATGAAATAACGCTTAATGGTAAATTATAAATTAGTAGAATTCCTTAATTCATAATTTACCATTCATAATTCATCATTTTCATATAAAAGGAGAATGTATAATGCAAATTAATGAGATTGTAGCAGTTGTTTCAGGTGGAGCTTCCGGTTTAGGCGAAGCTGCATGCAGGCAGATTGTAAAAGATGGCGGTAAGGTCGTGATACTTGATCTGTCAGAAGAAAAAGGGGGCAAGCTTGCTAAGGAATTAGGCGATTCTGCATTATTTTATAAAACAGATGTGTCAGATACTATAAATGTTGAAGCAGCAGTTGATGCAGCTTGCAGTCATTTTGGTATTGTTAATGCTGCTATAAGTTGTGCTGGTGTTCCAATTGCAAGTAAAGTTATTACAAAAAAAGGCCCGTTGTCCATGAGTTTGTTTAATAAAGTTATTCAAATAAATTTAATTGGAACAATGAATATAATTAGATCAGCAGCAGAAAAGATGCTTGATAATACTCCCAATGAAGATGGAGAAAAAGGTGTAATTATTAATACCTCATCTGGTGCGGCATATGAAGGTCAGATAGGCCAGGCAGCTTATAGTGCGTCAAAAGCTGCTATTGTCGGCATGACTCTTCCAATAGCAAGAGAATTTGCTGAATATGGTATAAGAATTATGAGTATTGCTCCAGGTTTGTTTGAAACTCCTATGCTTACCGGTTTTCCTGAAAAAGTTCAAAAAGCATTGATTTCAACTATACCATTTCCTAAAAGAATGGGAAAAGCATCTGAATATGCAATGCTATGTAAGCAAATAATAGAAAATCCTATGTTAAATGGCAGGACGATAAGGCTTGATGCAGCATATACCATGAATGCTAAATAGAGTTTTATAAAAATTTTAAGAACAAAAGGTGATATGATTCGTAGCTATTTTTTTTTGTTCTTAATAGCAGTAATTTTTGGATTTAATTTTGGACATACATTTAAGCTATAATAAAATTTGAAAATGCCGGAACTTGTTTTGCTCAAACAACGGGATTTTTCAAATTTTATCATAGCTTATGCTTTGACATCTGATGGTCGATGTTATAACCAACCCCCAACTTTTCTTGCAGAAATATATGAATCTTGACTTTATTAAATAATAGTGTTAATTTAATCAGAAATAGAGGATTAAATTGATTCAGTGTGAAAAGTATATTTAAAAACCAATGTAAATTTATGTTATTTTTCACATTACACATCCCCAGTGTAGTTTGGAACATACAGAACTTTGCAGGTAAGCTCTGCTTTATTAGATTAATGTTGAATTTACATTAATTTTGGTTAAGCTGAAATAGTTATCTTTATTACTCAATTACTCAAATATTTAATTATTCAACTAATTACAGACCTCGTAAAATTGGCCATTTTTAAGAGCATAAATTAGACAATATGTTCGGCGGTTTTTGCATGCAATTCAACATATTGGCACAATGCCTTTTTTAAAGTACTATACATAGGGATGTAGGTAATTTTTGAACTTGTAAATGTCCAAAAAATGCCCAACTGACTGATTTGACACTATTATAGTTACGAATTCGATGTTTGAGATACGAGGTCTGAATTAATTATTCAACTAATTAAAATCAGAAATATTTTTTTTTAGAGTTGTTGCTGTTTGATTTTGGTATGTTTATATGAAAGTCTTTTTTAATACTGTTATCTCAATATATTACAAAAGGTAAAAAAATCATTTACCTTTGACTATAGACTTTCATCCTTTGTTGTGCTTATCTGAGCATGGACGTTCTTAAGATATGTTTTATGTGTAATTATAGTTTATATTCAGATTTTTAAAATTATTTAAGAGAAATACTTATGATAATAAATATTGAAAGAACAGGAACGGTAAAAGGGCTTGAAAGGCTAATAGAAAATACTATTTTTGTATCTGGTGTAAAATCTTTGATAATATTATCATGTGCCGGTAATAATTTTATTCCTGAAAATACAGATAAAATTTTAAAAAAAGTACAAATACCTTTAACAGGAGGTATTTTTGTTGCTCTGATTTACAAAAATGAAAAGATTGATAAGGGAAGTATAGTAATAGGGGTGTTTAAGGAATTAAATTTTATAACTATACCTTTTTTGAGTAGTGATGATGTGGATTATAATGTGTTGTTAGATGAGAAGATATCTGATCAGGATGATTTTAAAACAATGTTTATTCTTGTTGATGGATATTCAAAAAGAATATCTGCTTTTATAGATAGTCTTTATAATGTTATTGGGTCTGATATTAATTATCTCGGGGCAGGAGCCGGATCATTGAGCTTTAAGCAGGCTCCATGTTTGTTTACAAATAAAGGGCTGGTTTCAGATTGTTCTGTTATATGTGGTTTGTGTGTAAAAAGCAGTATTGGAGTTTCACATGGATGGAAACCGATAAGTATACCATATACAATTACTGAATCAGAGGGTAATGTACTAAGGAGTCTTAACTGGAAGCCGGCATTTGAAGTTTATCGGGATTTTATCAGGCAATATTCAAACATGTCTCTTGTAAAAGAGGACTTTTATAGTATAGCCAAATTATTTCCTTTTGGAATATCAAGGCTTGATACAGAATGGATCGTTAGAGATCCCATGGCAGTATCGGATGACAACTCAATTGTGTGTGTTGGTGAGGTTCCTGAAGGTTCACATGTTCATATCCTTACAGCAGATAAATTTTCATTAATTAAAGCAGCAGAAAATGCATTGGTCTGTAGTAAAGAAAACTTAAGTAATAATTTAAATAAGCAGATAAGAATCGTAATAGATTGTATTTCCCGTGTTTTTTTTCTTGGTGAAAATTTTATAAAAGAGATTGAGATTATTTATGAAGAGGGTGTTCCTGTGATTGGAGCATGTACTTTAGGGGAACTTGCCAATGGTGGTAACCGTTATCTTGAATTTTATAACAAGACGATAGTTATTGCAACTTTAGAGATTTAAGGGGACAATAGTGGACAATAATTTGATTCTGACTCAGATGTCAATGGAAAAAAGCCTGATCCAGACTCAGGTGTTTTATGAAATTTCTATGTCCATTGGTATGTCTCTTGATCTTGGGTGTATGTTGAAGGAGAGTCTTACAATATATTTAAAGAAACTTAACTGCTTGTCATGTATTGTGCTTAAAGAAGATAAAAACTTGTTACAGCCATCATATACCCCTGTTTTTTCTATACCTCGTAATCCATTAAAAGATAAAACCAGTATTCTTGCATTGGAATTGATTAATAATCATACAAAAAAAGATTTTAAAAATTTTATGAATCTGCTTCCTGTAAAGGGATCTGGTGAAATTGGGAAATTTTATTATATTATGAATTTACCTGGCTTTGGATTACTTGTTTTAATAAAGGGGCGGGAGAAATTTGATTATTCTGTTATTAAGTCTTTGAAACGATTGAATAGAAAACTGGCAAACGCTTGTATTTCTTGTATTTATAATGATAATATGCTGGCTGTAAATAAAAAATTGGGAGCTATTTTAAATGGAACTGTATTGGCAATTGATTCTATAATTGCCAAAAAAGATCCGTATACAGCAGGACATGGAAGGCGTGTTACTGAGTTTGCATGCGCTATTGCCATGAAAATGGGTCTTTCTCAGGAAAAAATTGATACAATAAGGATTGCAGGGCTTCTTCATGATATAGGTAAAATATCTGTACCTGTAGAAATTCTCACAAAGCCTGGAGGTTTATCTGAAGCTGAGTTTTCAATTATTAAAACGCATCCTCAAACAGGTTACGAAATTTTAAAAGAGATTGATTTCTATGGACCTGTAGCTCAGATAGTATATCAGCATCATGAAAGAATTGATGGTTCAGGGTATCCTAATGGACTGTCTGGAGATGATATTTTATTAGAAACAAAAATTATATCAGTAGCAGATGTGGTTGAAGCAATCTCATCTCACAGACCTTATCGTCCATCTCTTGGTATTGATTTTGCGATTAAAGAAATAACAGATAATTCTGGGAAATTATATGATTCTGATGTTGTTAATGCATATCTTGCACAATAGTTTCATTTTAATAACAAAAGAGTTACCTCAACTGTATACATATCACATCTTCTACGAGTCATATTCGTTTTATCTCAAATCATAAAAGTCAGTAGTGTCCGGTTAGGAAATTGTGGAAAACAAATAAACTTTCCTTATGCAAAATTCTAATTAGATACTACTGCATAAAAGTATTGAAATAACTTGAATAGTATAGGAATTTCCATTTTATTATCAATAATATCAATATGTTAAAAAGAGTTCACCCAGAGGGTGTTAATTTGTTTGTTTTCTCAACTTTTATGATCTGAGATGGTGTTTTATAAATTAGATAAATCATCGTTTTGCATGTGCCTGTCGAAGTATTTATTATACATTTTCATCAAAGCAAATGAGGAAGGGGCAGAATAACCAAAAAGTATTGATTTGCCCTGATAATCTCCCACAGTACATAAAAGTTCATGTAATTTATCTCCGGGATATTGTAGTTTGGTCTCAGAAAAGTTGAAGATAATTGGTTTTCGTGCAGTGCTGACTGCTACTTTATCTAAAATATATTGATTTACTTTATCAAATCTTGTATTTATATTGTTTTTGTATGAATGAATTTTTAAATATTTGGATAATCCTCTATTGTCTGATACATAAATAACTTTTTTATTGTTTTTATAGCAATTATTTAAGAATCTTATAAATACTTCTATATGAAGCATCTGAAGTTGCTCGTCATTATTATCTATAATAATTATTACTTCATCACTGTCATCAAAGTGAAACTCTTTTTTTTCAGATGGTAAATAATTATTAACAATAACATCAAATATTGTTTGGTTAAAGGCAATTACTACATTATCAGCTTCTGCGAGGTGATTAAAACAGTTGTAAATTTTTTTCCAGAAATGAGGTGCATCAGGGACCAGTTCAAATAATAGTATATGCAGTTCATCAGGGTTTTTTAATATCAGGTCCTTTAACATGTCATCGCCGTCAATTGGTCCATGACCTAATAAATTATCAAGATTCAGTATGGGAAATAACTTTTGTTTTTTTATGTTAATATCCTGTTCAAAGTTGCTGGCAATATCATCATTTGCCTTATGCAGCCTTTTTGTGAGCAAATAATGGTATTGACGTATTTTGTCAATATACTCCTTTGCTGTTTTAATTTTAATTTTGTTTTTAACAAAAATATTCAGATTGTTTTCATCATAAATAGATAAATCTATTTTCAGTCTGTTTAATTTCTCTCTAATGTGTTCTAATAAAAATTCTTCATATTTTTTTTTTAAATTGATCTCTTTGTTTATATGAAAATCTCTTAAAAACTGTTTTGAATTAATTGTGCCTAATACAATCTCTAATGCACTTATAGCTAATACAGATTTATACATAAGAGAGATTTTATTATAATTATCCGGACCTTCTTTTTTTTTGAGATGAATTATTTCTTGTTCATAAAAGGATTCAACAATTGTGCTTGATGTTCCTCGTATTTTATTTTTATCAAACATTTTTATGAAAACTGCATTATCTTTTACAATTACTTTAAGTAAACTTTTTAATTCATTGTTTGCAACTATATTTATATTCAAATCTTTAGGCTCTGAGTTTACCAGAATATCCATTTTTTTTTCGGCGGTTAAGAGCTTTGTATAGCATATTTCATAATGATTTCTTTTTTTTATGGAAAAAGAGTCTCTATGTTTATCAATAATAGCCATATCAGCTATCTGGAATAATCCTTTTGTGCCTTCTGCAATTTTTACCTGCATAGGCATGTTTTTATCTCCAGTAAGCTTAATAAATTCAAAAAATTTACCATTAATAAAAAATGGGATAAACATTATTTTATCATTTTTGTTTTCAGTTGTATTAATATGGTCTGATATTTTTTCTAACTTATTATCTTTGATATAACTAAGGTATGTTGGGTTTGTACAATTACTTTCAAAACAGAAAGGTATGGATATATTATCTTGCTGGAAAAGAGCAGCTGTGATCAAGTTGTTAAAATTATCTTTGTAATATTTTAAAGATTTAGTTTTAGTAAAAACAGGAAACCGCTCAATTTTTTTTGCATGAAGTACATTGATCAGTCCTTTTTGTGTATTGTTTTTTTGAAGATTTTTTGTTTTATAATCAATACTATCGTTTGATTTATTATTATTTAATAAAATATCATAAACAGAGTTTATTGTTTCTTCAATACTTGAAGATTCTATCTGCATTAAGTTGTGTAGCTTTTCAGTTGTATCATTGCGGAAAAGGTCAAATTTTAACAGTCTGTCAGTTATTTTGCTCATTTGTTATTCTCCTGATATTTTAAGATAAGTCAATAAAACTCTATGGAAATAATTTTGACCGCAACCATATGCTGTTATATTCTGCAGACCAAAATTATATTTTTAATGCAGAAAATTTGGATAAATTAGAATTTTTATACTCGTAAAAATTATATTTGTAAGTATTAGTGTGTAGGTGTTA
>DAOWNP010000071.1 GCA_030642545.1 Desulfobacteraceae bacterium
GCTGAGCTCGAGTTTTAATCTTGATTCTTTTCAAAAAAATCATATTGCCATTTCTCCCTTTTCAGTATTTATTTTTTACCAAAAAAATATCATAAAACAAAAATCAATGCTTGCACTTTCTTGCTATACTTTTTTTATTAAACATATAAAAGTTATAGATATGCAATTGGCCTGTATGCAAGGGCTGACATGAGGGGCTGGGAAAAGCGTGGCTGTGGCCTTGAAAACAATTAAAAAGATAATTTTTAACCGACCCCGATGCCAGTTTTATGAAGGAACGAGAAGGATGTATTAAAACTAATTATAATTCTCAGGCAAGTGTAGAAGAAGAAAATCAATTTATTTTAGCTTGTGATGTAACAAATGAATGTAATGATAAAAAACAGTTAATTCCTATGATTGAGCAAACTGAAAATAATATAAGAACAAACATAGATATGTGTAAAGCAGATAGTGGATATCATAGTGCAGATAATCTTTATCTAATATCTGATAGAGCAAATATGTTTATAGATGATCCAAATAAAAAAAGAGTAAATAATGAAAATTTTGCGTTTTATTTTTGCATCCGCCTGTCGACAGGCTGTTAAGGAAATATAGACTAATAAAGAGATTACCTCTGAAGAGATTTTTATAAAAACTGCTCGAAAAAGTCATTACCTTTATCATCAATTATAATAAATGCCGGAAAGTTTTTAACTGTGATCATAAAAACAGCTTCCATGCCCAGTTCTTCGTATTCAATTGTTTCAATATTGGTTATACATTCCTTACCTAACAGTGCAGCAGGACCACCTATGGAGCCAAGATAGAAGCCCCCGTATTTTTTACAGGCATTTGTTACTTCTTTTGAACGGTTGCCTTTTGCTAACATAACAAAAGACCCTCCGTTTTTTTGAAACAGAGGAACATAAGGATCCATTCGTGCTGCTGTTGTAGGTCCAAAAGAGCCTGAATGATAGCCTTTTGGTGTTTTTGCAGGACCTGCATAATAAATTATGTGTTCTTTAAAGTACCATGGCAGGGCATGGTCTTTTTCAAGACGTTCTTTAATGTTTGCATGAGCTATATCTCTTGCTACTATAATTTTACCGCTTAAAAGCAGTCTTGTTTCTACCGGATATTTACCTAAAAAAGACCTTATGTAGCTCATGGGCTTGTTTAAATCAAGATGTATGCTTTTATCTTCTTCTTCTGTTGGATGTGGGAGAAATCTGGCAGGGTCAGTTTCTAAGTTTTCAAGAAAAATACCGTCTTTATTGATTTTACCTTTGATATTTCTATCTGCATAACAACAAACTCCAAGACCGATAGGGCACGAAGCACTATGTCTTGGCAGACGGATAACTTTTACATCATGAGAAAAATATTTACCTCCAAACTGAGCTCCTATTTTACAATTAAAGGCAAAATCCTGCAGGATTTGTTCATGTTCCAAATCTCTGTATGCGTGTCCTGTTGAAGAAGGTTTGACAGGAAGAGAATCTAAGTAACCTGTTGATGCCAGTTTTACAGTTTTCATTGTCATTGCGGATGAAAGTCCGCCAACAACAAATATTATGTGATATGGAGGACAGGCTGCAGTACCGAGCTCTTTCATTTTAGATGTTAAGAAAGGTATTAAAGAGCCTTCATTAAAAATTGCTCTGGTTTGCTGGAATAAAAACGTTTTATTTGCAGACCCCCCTCCTTTTGCAACAAAAATAAAATTATATTCATTACCATGTTTTGCATAAATATCAATTTCAGCAGGCAGATTGTTTCCTGTGTTAATTCCCGTATACATGTTTAAAGGAATTCTCTGAGAGTACCTGAAATAATTTTTTGTATAAGCGTTAGACACACCTTCTGATAATGCCTGACAATCATCTGATTCTGTAAAAACATACTGACCCTTAAAACCTGTAATTAAGGCTGTTCCTGTATCCTGACAAAGGGGAAAAATTTTCTCAGATGCTATTACGGCATTTTTTAGCATTTCAAGAGCAACAAATTTATCATTTTCAGAACTTTGTGCATCATCAATTATTTTTGCAATTTGTGACAGATGAGATGTCCTTAAAAAATGAGATGCATCTTTAAATGCTTGTTCTGATAATAGACTTAAGCCTTTGTTATCAACTTTTATTATTTTTATACCATCAAAATTTGTGTGTTTTATATACTTGTCACTTATTAACCGGTAATCAGTAGTATCTTTTTTTAAAGGAAATATATTTTGGTATACAAGCTGAGGCAATTAATTCTCCATGAATTCTTAGAGTTATAATAAATATTATTTATATAGTTTATAGCTTTCTTGTTTTTAGATGGTCAAGTGAAATAATATTTATTTTTAAAATATGATAGATAAAATTATCAGCAAATATTTGCGTTTAATGGTTTAGTGTTAATAACTGGTGATTTGTTTTCTAAAACAGGAAAGGCAAATTGTTTGATATAGTTTTTAAACATGGCTTTTATTTCCGGATCTTTTTCAATGAAATAGAGTCTTTCAAATGAACCTCTTATTTCATTTTTGGAATAGGCTACAGATTCAAGCCAGTCTTTATATGTACTTATTCCTATTTGAAAACCAAGTCCTGCAAGAGAATCAAAAATTCTTCCAAATAAATTAGAACAACCATTTTGAGTTGGATATAATAAAGACTTACCTGCTATGTAAAGCCCGTTTATTAATGCGTTTAAATCTGCCCCTACTTGTTGCATTGCTTCGTAAGCCATATAAAAAACAATTAAAGGACTGTTTTTTAAAGAATCAGTAATTGGCCGATTGCTTTCTGTAAGATCTGTAAGGCAAAGGCTGATAAAATATTCCATTGTTCCTTGCTTTCCATAGCGATAGACTGAGTTTTCCTGGCTTTCCATAAAGTTTTTTGATCCCGGAAGATCATTTAATGAAGTGGGTTGCAGTCCTATTTTGTTATTTACACAAAATTCTCCTACCTTTATTCCTGTATGATCATTAAGATTATTGAAATGATCAAATGGGAGGCCAAAAATAAAAGCACCATGGACTGATATTCCATAATCCTGAATGATTTTAATTTTTTGAGAGTAGTATTTTTCAACAGACAGACCACTTTTTTTTATCTCTTTTACTGAATTTTTACCTATACTTTCTAAATTTCTTATATCCAATGATTCAAAACCAATAAAAAAGTGGGATGCTCCTGATTTTCTGAATTTTTTTAAAAGATTAATGTTATTTGCAATATCAATAGATATTTGGGATGCATAGTTTATTTTTATTTTAGATTCAATTAATCTATCTAATATTGCGTGGAGCTTTTTTCCTCCAAGCAATATATTATCAGGAAGAAAAAAATATATTCTATTGCTGAAACTGTGTCCTTTTTTTTGATTGTTTATTATCTCATTTGCAAAATCATCTGCAGATCTTGTGGTAAATTTTCTGTGATGTTTAGGTAGCGATGATACAGAACAAAAATTACAGGAATATGGGCAGCCAAGGTAAGGAGTAATAGGGGTTATTCTTGAAATATGAGCAAAAAAATGTCCGGCAACAGGTATTTTTTTTAAAAAATCCAGTTTAATATCAGGAAGAGTACAGGCGTTTTTATAACCCCAGTTTCCATCTTCAACAGATAAAAATCCAAAATATTCTTTCTTTTGCTGATTATTTTCTATATCAGATAATATTTCAGACAAAACCTTAAAATCTCCGGGCCCTGTAACCTGAGATATAATATTTTTATAAGGTGCATATTTTCTGATATATGTATTAACATCATTTTTACTTACTGAAACATGAATACCACCTATAATTACTGGTATTTTTGCATTGTTAAAAATAATAGCTGTTATGGCTGTTGCAGGAAAATTGGAACTTATTGATGTAATAAAAACAGCTTTTGGATTGTATCCCTTTTTTTTTATAATATCATATATTGTCCGGTTTTTACCATCAGCTACAATAACTGTAGAATCTTTATCAATTTTTGATATAAGATTTGCCAGATAATACGATGCATAATTTTTTAAACCAAATTGTTCTACAAGACCCGGTCTTACTTTTTTTAAATCAAATTGTAAAAAATCAAGATAGTTATTTTCAGTGATGTTTTTACCATTTTTATTTGTAACATATGAAATAATATCTATTGGCGTTATGGTTTTATCATCATATTTTTCCATTAAATTTAAACTTAATGGATTATACATAATATAATATTTTTTAGTCATATTTTATCCTTGGCAAATCCTTTATAACATCGACAGGTTGCCTGCGGAATGAAAATTTCTTCCTCGTTCAAGGCAAAAAATAAATTTAACCACAGGCATACCCGTTGTATTCCGAGGATTAAATTTATTTTTTAACGCAGAAATTGGATAAATTAGCGTTTTGCATGCGCCTGTCGACAGGTATTATTTTATTAAAACAAGCATAGTTCGAGTAAATAATCGTTCTAAGCCTACTGCCAGAGAATTGATATTGTTCATAAAAAACAGGTTTTTAGGTGGAAAATACTGGCTTAAGAATTGCCTTGTTTGCAGGTTGCACCCGCATCCTATGGTATATAAATCAATATTGTTTTTATTACAATAGGAAATGGCACTGCTTATTCTAATTCCACAGTTTGAAGCACCATCTGTAATATGAATTATCATGTTGTTTTTGTATCTTTTATTTAACATTATGGCAGCACCAAGTATTGCCTGGCCTGAAGGAGTCTGGCCTGTTGGTAAAACAGAATATACAGTATCTCCATAAAAAAGTTGTGTTAAAACACAGCTTTTTTTATCTTCACAATATGAGAAAATATCTAAGTGATTGTTAAAACCCTTAGCTGCAGCTGCAAGGGAGACAAAAGCCTGTTCAGCTATTAACCATGGTCTGTTATGTCCTTCTTTTCCTGTCATTGAAGCTGAAGCATCTGCAACTATACAGATGTGCCAGAAATAATCAGGTGATTTGCTTTCTTTTAACTTAAAAACTCTTCCATCTATTGGGGACCTGTATAATCTTTTTGGATCAAGTTTTCCTTCAAGCATTCCACGTTTAAATCGTCTTTTTTTTGCTCTTCTTATTAAAGAGATCTGGGTTTTAAATATATGCTTTAGTTTTGCTACCTGCTGCATGTCCGGTTTTGTATTAGATTTTGCCATACCCTTTTTAAATATTGTAGGCATTATGCCTGATTGGGGATCAGAAACCGCTTTTATTATATTAACCGTAATGTCAGCTTTTTCATGATCAACCTCTTCTAAAATCTGATTTGCAATGTCTTTGTCCATGCAGGAGTCTGACTGATTATCATCTGGATCATCTGGATCATTTATCTTTTTTTCATTTTGGTTTTCCAATATCAGAGAAGGAGGTAAATATGGAAGAATCCAGTTATTAATTTTTAAAATCACTGCGGCAAGTTCATTCCATAATTGAATATAAATATCTATTCGGGTATCTCTTCTTTCACCAACAGATTTTATTTGTACTATATTTTGAATTTTTGCTGTGTATTTGTTTAAAATACCAAGAGGTAATAAAAAATAAAAATGAAGTGATTTGTAGGTTTTATTTAAAATCTTTTTTTCAATCCAGATGTCAGCAAGGCTTTGATGTGTAGGCTCAACAAAAGGATCAGAGCTGTTACTCTGTATTTTGTTTTTTATAAAATTAAGTAAATATAGATTCCATATTTTTTCTTTTTTGGTATATTCATAAACATATATATATTCAGAAGCATTAAAAATTGATTTAAAATAAGGTTCAAGTAAATCAGACATATACTTTGATCTGCTATAAACTTTTTCATATACCCATTCAGTCCACTCAATAGATGCAATTCCATCTTTTAATACCTGACCAACCATAATGTCAAATGTATTAGAAGCGATAGGGTAATTGTTTTTTATCTGTTTTGTATTTATAATAATTGAACTGCTTTTTAACTCAGGATCTATCATTCCTTCCCAGTAAACAGATTTTACATTTTGGCCAAGATATCCAGCTACCTTGCGAAGTGCTCTTAATCCAAAAGCAAGTTCTGTTGCTTTATCCTTGGAATAGTTAGTTCTCCAGTATTTTGAATAAGAAGTCATTGTAAAGTATACTCCAAAATTATTTTATCGGAAGATAAAGGCCATATTTATCTGGTTCTGCTTCTGTTTCGCCTGTTTCTACCTGAACTGAAAGAAGGAGAGATTCAAGTGTATCTTTTGATATCTGCAGGCTGTATATAAGCGATTCTCTTAAAGATGCACCAAGAGCAACAAGCTCAGATATCATCAAACTGTGCCTGATAGAAACACTGATTTCCAGTTCTTTATTGTTTCTTATTTTATTTACGAGCTTAAGAACCTGGTCTGTATTTGATTCTGAAATATTTGTTTTTCTCATTAGCACTTGTTTTTCAACATCATATGGCAGATAATTAAGATGTATTCTGTAAAATCTGTCTTTGAGTGCAGCATCTAACATATCTGTTCCTGAAAACTCTTCTCCTTCATTCATTGTAGCAAAAAATATAACTCCTGGTGCGACATCTACAATTCCTAATTCATCTATCCAGATACTTCTGTCTTCTGATAATACGGAAAACAGTTCATTTAATGCATGTGGGGATTCTGAGCGGTTGATCTCTTCTAAATGAATGACACATCCGGGTGTTTGAATTGCTTTTGGGAATAAAAATTCCTGATAATAGGTTTCACCGGATTTTAATCGCTGCTGACCAAAGAGTTGACCTGATTCAAGCAAAAGACCTATTTGAAAAGTTGCAAGAGGTCTTTGAAAAATATTTGCAAATTGTCTTACAAGTGTTGATTTACCACAACCTTGATTTCCTGTAGCAAGAATATTTACAGGATGATTTTTAGACATGATATTAAATCTTTCAAGATTTTTTTTGTTTTCGTCTAAAATAAAAAAATTTGGATCAAGCCTGGGTACCTTGAGCTGCTTTAATAAATTTGTCATTTTTTAACCTCCAGGTTTTTTTAAATATAAGTAAATCAATCTATTCATATGAGCAGGTATTTTTTTAATTGAGATAAAAAAAATATTGTAAAATAACTATAAATTATGAAATAAAATAATTTTGTAAATTATATTGTTATGGAAATAATTTAATTTAAACATATGATTAATATCGTGTCAAATACCTAATTGTATAAAATGAACTTTTTAAAGTATAGATTGGCACATAATAAATTTCACAAGGTTAGAAAGAGGAGATAATACTAATAGTATATCTTAAGACAGATAACGCAGTGAAATTATTTATGTGACGGTCTATAGTATAAGACTATGCCGGGATATAAAGAACATATAATAGGCGGGATATTTTTTTGGGGAATTTGCCTTCTATTTATGATTGTATTTGAAATTTTTAAACCATCTTTGCTTTCTGCATCAGGTTTGCTTGTATTTACTATATTAGGGGCACTGTTTCCTGATGTAGATACAAATTCCAAAGGGCAGCACATAATCTATGGTATAATTTTGATTGTAGATATTATATTAATTGTTTCAGGGAAATTTATTTTAGCTGCTATATTAGGATTTATTGCGCTTTTCCCTGCTATTGGTTCTCACAGGGGATGGACCCATACATGGTGGGCTATGCTTATTGTTCCTTTACCAATAATAATTTTGCCTGAATTTTATTATAATCTTACTTTAATTCAGGTTCTGCCATATTATATTGCCTGGGTTTTTGGATATTTATCACATCTTATTTTAGATAAAAAAATATGATTTTTTAATGGTATAAAAGATATAATTTGGATTGACTTGATTCATTATAATTTTATATAATCTATTCTCTAATAATTAAAATTTAATAGCTTTTCGGAATAATAATATGAAACAACCTGAAAAAAAATATCTTAAAGATTACAAGGCTCCTTCTTACTTTATTGATACTATTGATCTTGATGTAGAAATTTTTAATGATTTTACAACTGTAAAATCATTGATGAAAGTTCGTAGAAATAAAAATGTTGCAAATAAAAACACACCTCTTTTATTAGATGGCAAAGATTTGGAGTTGATATCAATTAGCATGGATAACTCTGCGATTTTTGGGGATATCTATCAGAAGACAGATGAAGTTCTTACTATATTTAAGGTACCTGATGTTTTTACACTTGAAATAAATACAAAAATAAAACCTGCGGAAAATACTTCACTTGAAGGTTTTTATATGGCAGATAATATTTTTTTGACTCAGTGCGAAGCTGAGGGGTTTAGAAGGATAACGTATTTTTTAGACAGACCTGATGTTATGTCAAAATACAGGGTAAGGATTGCAGCAGATAAAAAAACCTGCCCTATACTACTTTCAAATGGTAATCTTATAGATAAAGGAGATCTTGAAGACGGACGGCATTTTGTTTTTTTGGAAGATCCTTTTAGAAAACCATGTTATCTGTTTGCCCTTGTTGCAGGTGATTTTGCCTGCATAGAAAGCTCTTTTAAAACAATTTCAGGAAGAGATATTGCTCTAAAGTTTTATGTAGATAAAGCAGATAGCGATAAGTGTGATCATGCTATAACATCATTAAAAAAATCCATGAAATGGGATGAGGAAGTTTTCGGACTTGAATATGATCTTGATTTGTATGTGATTGTTGCAACTAATGCTTTTAATGCCGGTGCAATGGAAAATAAAGGGTTGAATATTTTTAATTCGAAATATGTTCTTGCAAGAAAAGAAACAGCAACAGATCTTGATTTTCAGCAAATAGAAGGGGTAATAGCACACGAGTATTTTCATAACTGGACAGGAAATCGTGTTACTTTAAACAGCTGGTTTCAATTAAGCCTGAAAGAAGGGTTGACTGTGTTCAGAGATCAGGAATTTTCATCGGATATGGGATCACGGGCAATTAAAAGGATTGCTGATGTTCGAGGTCTTAGAGCATCCCAATTTGCAGAAGACACAGGGCCTATGGCACATCCTGTAAGACCTGAATCTTATATTGAAATGAATAATTTTTATACTGCAACAGTATATAATAAAGGTGCTGAGATTATTCGAATGATTCATACTCTAACAGGAGAAAAAAAATTCCGAAAAGGTATGGATTTATACTTTGAGAGGTTTGATGGTAAAGCAGTAACAACAGAAAACTTTGTAAAAGCAATGGAAGATGCTGCAAATATTGATTTATCTCTGTTTCGTCTCTGGTATTGCCAGGCAGGTACCCCAAAAATTACTCTTAAAAGAACTTATGATCCGAACAAGCATACATACACTATAATATTTACCCAGAAAATCTCAGATACTTACGGGCAAAAAAATAAAAAACCCATGCTGATACCTGTAAAGATGGGGCTGATTGATAAAAGTGGTAATGACATGCCTCTTTTATCAGAGAGATTTTCAGATGAAAAAGCAGCAGGATCAGAAAGAGTGCTTCAGCTAAAAAAACCCATTGAAACATTTGTTTTTACAGATATTTATGAAGAACCAGTGCCTTCTGTTTTTCGTGGATTTTCGGCACCTGTTATAGTTGAGGTTGATTATACTGATAAAGAATTTATGTTTTTAATGGCAAATGATAGTGATACTTTTAACAGGTGGGATGCAGCTCAACAGCTTTTTTTTAAGACAGTTCTTTTGCTTGTTAAAGATATTTGTAATGGTAAAACGCTCTATATAGATGATGGTTTGATTTATGCCTTTAGAAAAACGCTTCTTGATAAAGATCTGGATAAAGCATTGATAACAGCAGCA
>DAOWNP010000032.1 GCA_030642545.1 Desulfobacteraceae bacterium
TGAGAACTAAAAGCGGTTTTTTTTGTAACTTCTCAGAAAATGTTGAGAAGTTACTTTTTTTGTTTGTTATAGAAAATGTAATAATAAAATTTAATTTAGATTTTCCTGCCTGCAGAGCCAAGTCCAGTTTCTATCTACTTCTTCTTGAAAAGAATCTATAACAGATGCAAAATTTTTATTTTTTAAATGAGAAAATCTACCCTGTTGAAAGAGCCACTCTGTTATTGGTAACTCTTTTTTTGGTTTGTAATTTATTTTATAATCACCACATTCAACTTCATAAAGAGGCCAGAATCTTGTTTCAACAGAAAGTTTTGCAATTTCTACAGCCATGTCAGATTCTATTTTCCAGCCTGGAATACATGGTGACATAACATTTATATATGCAGGACCATCTAAATTGATTGCTTTTTTAAGTTTGTTTGACAGGTCAACAGGGTCATGAATACTTGCCTGTGCTACATAGTCAATATTATGGGCTGCCATTATCCGGGTTAAATCTTTTCTGGTACCTTTCCGTCCCGGATTTTTTGTGTTTACAGGAGAAGTTGTTGTAGCTGCACCAAGGGGCGTGGCACTACTCCTTTGTACACCTGTATTCATATATGCGCCATTATCATAGCAGATATATACCAGATCATGTCCTCTTTCCATTGCACCTGAAAGAGATTGAAGTCCAATATCATAAGTCCCGCCATCTCCACCTATGGCAATAAACTTCAAGGGTTTTGAGTGATTTATTTTCCCCTGTTTTTTTAAAGATTTATACATAGATTCAACACCGCTCATTGTGGCACCTACGTTTTCAAAAGCAGTATGAACCCAGGGTATTTTCCATGCCGAATATGGAAAAATTGTTGAAGCTACTTCAAGACAACCTGTAGCATTTCCAGCTACAATATCGTATTTATCAGTTATCCGGGTAAACATTTTTGTAATTATTGGGACAGGACAGCCTGCACACATTCTATGACCTCCTGCAAATGCCCCGTCTTTTAAAGCCATTTCTTGTAAACCGGGCATATTTTATCCTCCCCTTACATTTATATAATCAAATATTTTTTCTACTTTACCTTTTTGCAGATAATTTTCGCTTTCCTGAAATATATCATTAATAAGATCAAGGCTAAGTTCTCTTCCGCCAAGCCCATATATTCTGTTATATATTAAAGGGCGGTCGACCATATCATAAAGTGCTGTTCTTATTTCAGTAAACAGAGGCCCGTATGCTCCAAAACTCTCAGACCTGTCTAAAACAGCAATTATTTTTACATTTTTTAAAGCTTTAGATATTTCAGCATATGGAAAAGGTCTGAACGCTCTTATTTTGAGTAATCCCACTTTTTCATTTTTATCCCGAAGTTTATCTACAACTTCTTTGATCTCTCCTGCTATAGAATTTATAGCTATTATAACTTTTTCTGCATCATCTGTTTTGTATGATTCAAAAAGTTTATATTTTCTTCCAAATACATTAGAAAAATCACGACTAACCTCACATATAGCATCTTTAGCATTTTTCATAGCTATATTTTGAGCTCTTTTATGCTCTATAAAGTAATCGGCAAGATCAAGAGCTCCCCATGAGACAGGATTTTTAATATCCAAAACCGAATGTCTATCTTCGTATTCACCTATAAATGCTTTAACTTTATCATCGTCTTCTATGATCATATTTTGAAGACAGTGAGAAATAATAAACCCGTCAAGACAGACCATGACAGGTAGTCTTACACCAGCTTTTTCTGCTATTCTCGGTGCCATAATAAGATTATCATATGCTTCCTGATGATTTTCAGAATAAAGTTGTATCCATCCTGAATCTCGTGCTCCCATAGAATCGCTATGATCAGCATGAATATTGATGGGTGCTGATAAAGCCCTGTTTACCAGAGTCATTATAATGGGTTGTCTCATGCTTGCTGCTATATAAAGCATTTCCCACATAAGAGCCATTCCGGCAGAACTTGTTGCAGTCATTACTCTGCCGCCTGCAACTGAAGCTCCTATACAAGCACTCATAGCACTATGCTCACTCTCAACTGTAATAAATTCGGTATCAACCTTACCATCTGTTACAAATTTTGAAAAATCTTCAACTATTTGTGTTGAAGGTGTTATCGGGAAAGCAGGCACAACATCTGGATTGATCTGTTTCATGCCATAACTTATGGCTCCTGCACCTGTAATTGAAACTATCTTGCTCATCTAAATCCGCCTTATTTGCTTTCTTTCACAATTTTTATTGCAAAAACTTTCCCCTTTTTATTTACAGGGCACTCTTTTGCACATAATCCACAACCTTTACAATGATAATAATTGATCCCTGAAATTTTTTTTTTGATTTTACTTTCTTTTTTTAAATTATCTGTCAAAAAAAAAGCATCTTCAGGACAAAAAACCCAGCATGTTAAACAGTTAATACAATGTTTTTTATCCCAGAGAGGTTTATATGTTCTCCATGAGCCTGTATTATAATCTGCTGAATTACCCCCTTGGGTAATTACTCCACCAAGAGCAAGATCCTGCCACGGCTTTAGTTCATATTTATCCATATACAACATCTCCGAATCTATAACCTTCTTTTATTGCTTCTATATTTTTATCAACAAGGCTTGCACCTAACATTTTAGAAAATATATGTTTTGATTCTTTAACAAGATCTTCAAGTGAAATAATATGTTCACATGCTTTGGCAAATGTTCCTAACATAGCTGAATTTGGAATCTCTTTATTAAAATTTTTTTTTGATATACTATTTGCCGGAACTGTAAAAAGAGTCTGCCCATTAATATTTAAAGCTTTTTTTATTTCAACAGCTGGTTTTTCAGTATTAACAATAAAAATAGTATTTTTCTTTATACCTTCTGTAAGTGCATTGTTTCCTATTAAAGTTGGATCAGCAATAATAACAACATCAAGATTTTTTACAGAAGTATGAATCCTGATGTTATCATCTGAAAATCTGTTAAATGCTTTAAGTGGTGCTCCACGACGTTCAGGGCCATATTCAGGAAAAGCAGAAATGTTTTTCCCTGTCCCCTGTACTGCTTCAGCCAAGGATTTAGCTCCAGTAACAGTTCCCTGACCGCCTCTACCATGCCATCTGATTTCAAAATACTTCGACATAAAACCTCCTGAAAATTTATTTTGTTCTTTATTAACCTTTTTACAGAAGGATAACAACTCTTAAATTTTAACAAAAAAAGCAATAATTAATTTTTAAAAAGCTGCTTTTATTTTATAAAAAATATTTTTGCTGATAAATTTTATTGTAATAAATCAAGACTTTTTTTTTATTTAAAAACTTGATAACACATTTAAATCCTGTTACAAAAGTAAAATTTTCTTTGCAAAATATTATGATTTGCATATGTTATATTTAAAGAATATGGGGTTAGTCATTCAGAATGAAGCCTGATAATATTAAAAAATTACTTAATGAGAATAAAGAATAATGAAGAAAAATACTACTGAAAACAAATTGTTAACTTTTTTTTCCTCAATTAAATTAACAATTTTCTTACTGCTGGCTTTGGCAGCAACATCGGTTATTGGGACTGTAGTTGAACAGAATCTGAACTCTTTTGAATACATCAACAGATACGGTCAGTCTGTTTATGATATATTTAAACTGCTGAACATAACTGATATGTATCATTCATGGTGGTTTCTTCTTTTAATATGTCTTCTTGTTTTAAATATTATAATATGTTCGATACAGAATTTAAAAAAAACATGGGACATAATTTTTGTTAAAAATCCTAAATTTAACATTAATCAATTTAAAAAATATAAAAACAGGGTTCAGATTTTATCAAATTTGCCATTAGAAAAACTCATAGAAACAGTTGAAACAAAAATCATAAAAAAATACAGCTACAAAAAAACAGATAGAACTAAAAATGGAATTATTTTTTTTGCAGAAAAAAACAGGTGGGTTAAATCAGGTGTTTATATTGTTCATCTTGGAGTTGTTTTGCTTCTTGTCGGCAGCCTGATAGGCTCACTGTTTGGTTTTGACGGCTATATGAATATAGCAGAAGGTGAAAGAAACAATGTAGTAAAAACAGGTGGGTCAAATAAAATCAGGCTTCTTGATTTTTCAGTACAGTGTGATAAATTTAATGTTTTGTTTTACGACTCAGGTATGGCAGAGGAGTATAAATCTACACTTTCAATTATTGAAAACAGTAAAGTAGTTCTTAAAAAAGATATAGTGGTAAACTCTCCTTTGCGATATAAAGGAATAAATTTATTCCAATCAAGTTACGGTGTGCTTGATCCTGAAAAAATACATGCTGAAATTTATAACAGGCAGGCTGAAAAAATTTATGAATTTGATACTGTTTTAGGCAAAAAAATAACTCTTCCCGACGATATGGGAATTCTTACAATAACAAATTACCATAAGTCTTTTAATTTTAAAGGGCGGAAAATGGGAAAGGCTTTTACAGGGGTTTTAAACACTGCAGATAAGGATGTGTTTGATATTGTTATGCCTTATCCTTTTTTTGAAATTAAACCGTCAGACCAGGCAGATTTATCTTCCATGATAAATATGCTTTGCACTAAAAGGAGCAAAGCATATGTAGAAAAAATTCCTGTATCATTTTTAAGTAATAAAACTAAAATGGTTTATAAAAAAATCGTCGAATTTGGCCAAAGCGTTAAAATACCAGAAGATACAGGAAGCTTTATTTTAACAGAACTAAAAAAAAGCTATAGCTTTAAAGGCCATAATCTCGGAGAAACATATATGGGAAAAGTGACTTATCCCTCAGGAGATACAGTACATATTGCAATTCCGCGTAAATACCCTAAATTTGATAAAATGAGAAATGGCAAGGTTATAATTAAGATAGAAGATATACCAGCAAAAGAAAAGGAGGCTGCTTTTTTGCCTGTAATTTCTAATTTTCATTCAAAATATTATACAGGTCTCCAGGTTACTAAAGATCCTGGTGTATATACGGTTTATCTTGGATTTATTTTTATAATTTCAGGTTGTTTTATAGCATTTTTTATGGCTCATGAACGTATTTGTATTATATTAGAAAAAACCAAAAAACAGACAAAAATTATGATCTCAGGCAAATCAGATAAAAATGCTCAGGGTATGAAAATAAAAATCTCTCAATTTTCAAGAAGTATAAATAAAAAAAGATAGATAAAAAAGGGTAAATATGGATAGTTCTAATATTTTTTCAATAACAACATTTGTATATGGTTTTGCCTGTATTATGTATGTTGTTTTCTGGATATTTAAAAGTAAAATTTCAGGTAAAATTGCAACAGCAGTGTTAATTTTCGGATCTATATTAAATATAGCCGGTATTGGTCTGAGGTGGTCAGAAACATACAAACTTGGATTTGGACATGCTCCATTGTCTAATCTTTTTGAATCCCTGACATTTTTTTCATTAACAATTGCTCTTTTGTATCTGTTTGTTGAATTTAAATATGGCAAAAAAATTTTAGGTGTATTTGCATCTCCTATGGCTTTTCTTGCAATAGCATATGCATCCCTTGGAACAAATAGTCAAATAGCACCTCTTATGCCTGCTCTTAAAAGTAACTGGCTTATAGCTCATGTATTGACATGTTTTCTGGGGTATGCGGCTTTTGCCATAGCATATGGAATTAGTATTATGTATCTGATTAAAATATCTGAGTCGGTAAATAAAATGTCTATTGTAAAACAGCTGCCTGATATAACTGTTTTAGATGATCTTACCTATAAAATGATTGTTTTTGGATTTTTCTTTTTAACTTTAGGTATTATAACTGGTGCTGTCTGGGCAAACTCTGCATGGGGACGATACTGGGGATGGGATCCTAAAGAGACCTGGTCACTTATAACCTGGTTTATTTATGCTACTTTGCTTCATGCAAGATTAATAAAAGGCTGGGCAGGTAAAAAAATAGCTTATCTATCTATTTTTGGTTTTGTTGCTGTACTATTTACATACTTTGGTGTTAATTATTTATCTGGTCTGCATAGCTATGGAAGTTAAGGGACTTTGTCCTAAATCCTGATAATCTCTTATCTGCATAAATATCTATATCTTTTAAGCCTTTGCCCAATAACGTTCCTTAGGAACGTGGACAAAACAACTTTCGCAATTATACATCATAGATTCAGGTCATCTTTGCCCGATCTAAAATCACAAAAACATCAAAAGAGCAAGCTATTCCATCAGTTTTTGAGTTTTCAGATCAAACAAATCTAACTCTAAATCTATGTGCCTATTTGTGGAAATTATTTCATCCACGTTCCTTAGTTCATGAAACTGAGTTTTTTTATAAATAAATATGCAGGTAAGATTCGATAAATAGTTCGTAGTTTTGCTTACTATATTGTATCTATTGTTCTTGACTTTTTTAACTGTAAAATATAAAAAACAAATTTATATTATTTGCAATTATTTAAAGTATAGAGTTTTAATTATGAAATAATATAAAAGATTACTATTTTTTTATTTTAATATATTTATTAACTATTTTAAAGCGGAGTTTCTATGAGCAAACAAGAAGATAAGGTCAAAGAAATTTCATCTGGAAACTTGCCTGATGATGAAAAAAATGAAGCCATAGGATTTGGAATAATTTTTTTTATTATTGGAATTGCCGCCAGTCTGATTTTTGGCTGGATTGTTTTCCCAAAGCTTCTCTACTCACAGAAAAAGCAGCCTGTAGATTTTAACCATAAGCTTCATATGGAATTTGTAGACGATGGATGCGAAAGCTGTCATTTTTTCAGAGAGGACGGATCATATTCCGGTGTTCCTAAACTTGCTCAGTGCATAGATTGTCACGAGGAAGTGCAAGGTGAAGATCCAGAGGAAGAAAGATTTGTAGAAGAATATGTGGCCAAGGGGAAAGAGGTTCCCTGGCTTATTTATTCCAAACAACCTGATTGTGTTTTCTTTTCACATGCAGCTCATGTGAAAAAGGGCGGTATGGAATGTAAAACATGTCATGGTCCTATAGGTGAATCCACAACTCTTAGAGTTTATGAAGAAAACAGAGTTACCGGTTTAAGCCGGGATATTTGGGGTAAAAATATTTCAGGATTGAACAAAAACACATGGGATAGCATGAAAATGGGTGATTGTGCTGATTGCCACATGGAAGAAACTGGTAGAAAATCCAGTGTTCAAACAGAAAAAGATGGTTGTCTTGTCTGCCATAAATAACTTAGAACACCGGTATCTGCAATATTTTTTTCAGATAATGACTTATGATATAAAAAAGTAATTTTTTGTAACAGGTTGAAAATTTGTCTGAAACTAATAGTTTTTAATAATATATTCGCTTGTTCTTTTTTTAGTTTAAGGGGAAGAATTTATGAAAATAGACAGAAGAAGTTTCTTGTCTTTGGGTATTGGAGCGGCAGCCGGAACAGCGTTAACGCCAATACCATGGAAAATGATGGACGATTCCGCTATTTGGACTCAAAACTGGTGGTTAACCCCGGTTCCGGCAGGTGGAGAAGTAACTTATAAAACAACTGCCTGTACACTTTGTCCCGGAGGTTGTGGATTAAGAATCCGCATGGTTGAAAATCGTGCAATTAAAGTTGAAGGTCTTGAAAAACATCCTGTAAATGATGGTGGCATCTGTCCTATAGGACTCTCTGGTATTCAGCTGCTTTATGGAGGCACCCGGGTAAAAATGCCATTAAAAAAAGTTAATGGTAAATTTGTAAAAATATCCTGGAAAGATGCAATATCTGAAATTGCTTTAAAATTAAAAGTATTAAGAGATAAAGGTGATGCTTATAAACTGTCTTGTTTAACAGGATCAGATAAAGATGTTACCAGTCTTCTTTTGAAAAGATTTATCAATACAATTGGTTCAAATAACTTTTTTGCAAATACTACTATATCTGACAGTTATGAGTTTGTGATTAAAAAAGTTCATAATATAGAAGGATCAATGAGTTTTGATCTGGAAAACAGTGATTTTATTTTAAGTTTTGGAAGCGGTATTATTGATGGATTTGTTTCTCCTTTAAAAATGATAAGAGCACACAGCAGAATTAAAGAGCAGGGTGGGAAAATTGTTCAAATAGAGCCGAGATTATCTAATACAGCAGCCAAAGCTGACAAATGGATTCCTGTTAATCCTGGGTCTGAAGGGATGCTGGCTCTTGGTCTGCTGCATGTTATAGTTAAAGAAAAACTTTATAAGAGTAATATTGTTTCAGATAATACATCTAATTTTGAAAAATTCAGAAGACTGATTATACCTAACACAACGTTGAATAAAGCTGCTGAAACTACAGGGATTGATTCAAAAACCATTGAAAAACTTGGACGTGGATTTGCAAATGCCAGGAAACCGGTGGCAATATTTGGGCGAGGAAAAGGAGACAGCCCGATTGGTTTTGGTGAAGCTGGTTTGGTTTATATTTTGAATTATCTTACTGGTAATATAAATAAAAAAGGCGGTCTTTTTATTACTGATAACAAAAAATATATAAACTGGCCTGAAATTGTAAAAGATGAAATTACTAATGCAGGATTAGATAAAAGCAGAATGGATGGAGCTGGAGCCGGGTCTTTTGAAGATACAAAGTATATTACCAGTAGATTGGCTGATTTGATGGAATCTAAAGACCAAAAATCAATTTCAGCTCTTTTTATCTATAATGAAAATCCTTGCTATACACTATCTGACAGTAAAAAAATAAATAAAGCTATAGAGGCTGTACCGCTTGTGGTTTCATTTTCATCATATTTAGATGAAACAACAGCAAAAGCTGATTACATACTTCCAAACCATACAAATCTGGAGCGTTTGCAGGATGTTCCCTCTGTTCCCTCCGGTATAACAGGTGGCTTGGTAAGTTTATCAAAACCGGTTGTAAAACCTATGTATGATACAAAAAATACAGGGGATGTTATTATTTCGCTTGCAAAAGCCATGGGAGGTAATATAGCAGAATCATTTGCATGGAGTTCATTTGAAACTTGTCTGAAATCAACTTTTAAAGACCAGTGGAATGCTCTTGATAAAGATGGTTTTTGGTTTAATCCTGGAAAAAGCACAAGACAATGCCCTGATCTTGATTTTTCAAAACTTTTAGATATTAATCTAAGTAGTATACAGCCTCAGGGCAGCAAGAGTAAATTCCCTCTTGTTCTTATACCAAAAGAGACAATGAGAATTTCAAGCGGATATATTGCAGATCCTCCCTTTGCAGTAAAAGTAATACCGGATACTGTTTTAAAAAACAATGATCAGGTGGTTGAAATTAATCCTGAAACAGCAAAAAAATATGGTTTACATGATACAAAATATGCAATTTTAACAACTCCTTTTGGAGAAGTAAAAGTTAAAATTCATACGTATAATGGAATTATGGAAGGTGTTATTGCCATGTCAAAAGGATTAGGGCATATTGGATATGATAAGTTTATTAATGGTAAAGGTGAGAATTTTAACCGGTTAATAGGCCCTGTAGAAGATCCTGATTCAGGACTTGATATTGCCTGGGGAATTAGAGCAAAGCTTACAAGAGCATAATAAAATTGTGCTTAAATTTAGAAAAATGAGGTTCTGATGAAAAAAGAACACAATCATATGAAAAATAAAAAATTTGGAATGTGTATTGATCTTGATAAATGCACAGGGTGTGGTTCTTGTATGGTTGCCTGTATGTCTGAAAATAATGTACCTTTTAGAGAAGACGAAACAGACAAACGTAAAAGTATTACCTGGATAACAGTATATAAAATCACAAATAACCGTCCTTTTCCTGATACAGAGGTTTGTTATATGCCAAGGCCATGTATGCACTGTGAAGGGCATGACGGGCATTCGCCCTGTGTTTCAGTTTGTCCTGCAACTGCTACAGATTATGACATGGCAACAGGTATAGTCAGCCAGATATATACAAGATGCTTTGGTTGCAGATATTGCATGGGAGCATGTCCTTATCATGCCAGGTATTTTAACTGGTGGGATCCTGTATGGCCGGCTGAGATGGAAAAATATTTAAGTCCTGATGTCTCTCCGAGAATGAGGGGTGTTGTGGAAAAATGCAACTTTTGCTATTCCAGATACCAAAGAGCTCTTGACAAGGCTTATTGTGAGGGAAGATCAGATATTGAAGAAGATGAGTATCAAACTGCCTGTACCCAGGGGTGTCCGGCAGGTGCCATTACCTTTGGTGACTTGAATAATAAATCCCATGCTGTGTATAAACTTAAAAAAAGTCCGAATGCTTTCAGACTCCTTGAAAGGTTAGGGACAAACCCAAAGGTTTATTATTTGTCATCAAAAGAGTGGGTGCGAAAAGCAGGTGATAATTATATAAAAGGAGAAAACCCAAAAAATATTAAAAAGTCACACCATTAATATTTTATTTAAGAGTTTCTTTTTTTTAAAGTTATAAAAATATGTGAAATAGATTTAATGATTTTTTTTATGTATTTTCTTACAATAATATTTTAGGAGTAAATTATTATGGATTCTGCGTTAATACCTAAGGGCGTTAAACGTTGTCCTTTGCCCATATTTATTTTGGGAATAGTAATCATAGGAATTGTTTTACTTTGGGGCGTTTATGCTATGATTTTGTGCTGGCTTAAGGGGTTAAACCAGACCAACATGAATGACTATTATGGTTTTGCACTTTGGATCTGGGCTGATCTTGCTATTATCGCTCTTGGTGGAGGGGCATTTTTTACGGGACTGTTAAGATATATTTTCGGGCTTGATGAGCTGAAAAATATAATAAATTATGCAGTTTTAATAGGTTTTATATGTTATAGTTCAGCCTTGTTAATTTTGGCCATTGATGTGGGGCAGCCTCTTCGCAGCTGGTTTATTTTCTGGCATGCAAATGTTCACTCCATGTTAACAGAAGTTGCATTTTGTCTCTCCTGTTATTTTAGTGTGCTTGCCATAGAATATATTCCCCTTGTACTTGAAAACAGACAGATAGATAAAATCCCTTTCTTTCATCATCTCGGGCACAATATGCATAAGGTTATGGCTGTTTTTGCAGCTACAGGTGCTTTTCTTTCCTGTTTCCATCAAGGCTCACTTGGTGGAGTAGCCGGCGTTTTATATGGAAGACCATTTGCTTATCGTGAAGGACTTCTTGTATGGCCATGGACTTTTTTTCTTTTTACATGGTCTGCTGCTGCATGCGGTCCCTGTTTTACTATTCTAATTACAAAAATCACAGAATTTATTACAGGGAAAAAACTTGTTAAAGATAATGTAATTGACCTTCTTGCAAAAATTTCAGGATGGATGTTAGGGTCATATATTATTGCCAAAATAATTGATACAATTTACTGGGCAACAGTAACTGCCCCGTCACTTGGTTTTAATCTCATGGATTTTTATAAAGACAATTCATTTTATGGAATCTGGATTTTGATTGTTGAAATTGCTGTATGCGGAATTCTTCCTGCTGTTATTTTACTTGTTCCAAAATTCAGACAAAATAAACTTTTGCTTTATACAGCAATTATACTTGCAAGTATAGGCGTATGTTTAAACAGATGGGTTATGGTTTTACAGGTAATGGCAGCTCCTGTTATGTCTTTTGATACATGGGCACTGTATATCCCGAGCTGGCAGGAGATTGCAACAACTATACTGCCTGTTGCTTATGGTATCATATTAATTATGATCTCATTTCGTTATCTCCCGATTTTTCCTCAGGAAAAGGAATTAAATTCTATTGAATAATTTTGTATTATAAAGGAGAAAAAAATTATGTTGCCATTTTCTTTTGAATGGGTCTGGGATGCAGGGCATATTGTTTTTATGGGTGGATTATGGTATTCGCTTTCCATACTTGGTATGGGTATGACCTATTGTGTTATCAAAACAATTATTGATATTAATAGTAATGATCAGACAGAAAATGATCATCATTAGAATAATAGATTCTCAGTTTTAAGTGTTATAATGTATAAAACCTAATTATTTTAATTTTTTAAAAAAAGCGTATTTTTCTTTTATTATGGGAAAAGCGCTTTTTTTACTTATGATAAAAGAGGAAAAAATTTGGATAAGATAGTAATTGAAGGGGGCAATTCGTTATCTGGAGAGGTTGATATTGCAGGGTCTAAAAATGCGGCATTGCCTATTCTTGTATCATCACTACTTGCTTCTGACTGGTGTGAATATAAAAATGTTCCAAAGCTTAAAGATATTTTAAGTATACTTGATCTGCTTAAATGTTTGGGATGTGAAGTTGAGACTAATAACAATACTATCAGAATTAATGCCGGTAAATTAAATAATCATATTGCTCCATATGATCTGGTAAGAAAAATGAGAGCATCTATTCTTGTTCTCTGTCCTCTTGTTGCAAGACTGAAAAAAGCAAAAGTTTCGCTTCCGGGAGGCTGTTCTATCGGGGCAAGGCCTATAGATCTTCATTTAAAAGGACTTCGTGCATTAGGGGCTGAAATTGAA
>DAOWNP010000244.1 GCA_030642545.1 Desulfobacteraceae bacterium
ACCTGCTGAATTTGGGCTAAGATTTCAAAACAGATAAAAATGCAGATTGAGGTATTAGAACCTTGCCTACCATTTTCATCCTTTTTTTACCCTTTTTCTGTTTTTCAAGAAGCTTTCTTTTCCTTGAAATATCTCCTCCATAGCATTTTGCAGTTACATCTTTTCTAAAGGCTGATATGGTTTTTCTCGTTATTATTTTAGCTCCTATTGCTCCCTGAATAGCAATTTTAAACATCTGCCTTGGAATTTCATCTTTTAATTTTTCGCAGGCATATTTTGCTCTGGCAACAGCAAGATCTCTGTGGACTAACTGAGATAAAGCATCAACTCTCTCACTATTGATTAATATATCTACTTTAACAAGATCTGTTTCTCTGTAATCTAATGGATCATAATCAAAAGATCCATAGCCTTGTGTTACACTTTTTAAATTGTCATAAAAATCATAAACAACCTCAGCAAGAGGTATCTCAAAAATTATTTCAATACGCTTATTGGTTAAATACTGATAGCTGGAGTTTGTACCTCTTCTTTCTACACAAAGTTTCATTACAGCTCCCATATATCTATCAGGAACAATAATTGAGGCTTTTATATAAGGTTCTTTTGCAATATCTATACTGCCAGGGTCGGGATAAAGGGCAGGATTATCTATCATTAATTTTGTAGAATCAGTTAAAATAACCTCGTATTGGACAGAAGGTGCAGTAAGAATTAGAGATAAATCATATTCACGTTCCAGTCTTTCCTGAACAACTTCAAGATGTAAAAGTCCTAAAAAACCGCATCTGAAACCAAACCCTAATGCAGCAGATGAATCTTTTTCAAAAACAAGAGAGGCATCATTTAATTTTAATTTTTCAATAGCGAGTACAAGATCAGGATATCCATCAGCAGCAACAGGATAAATAGATGAAAACACAACAGGTTTTGCTTCGATAAATCCTTCAAGAGGCTTGTCACAAGGTGTTTTTTTATGGGTTATGGTGTCTCCGCATCTGGTATCAGCGACTGTTTTTATACCGGCAATAATATATCCTACTTCACCAGCTGAAAGTTTTTTTTTAGGAATATGCGTTATTTGAAATATGCCGACCTCTTCTACCTTGTAGACAGCATGAGTTGACATAAAAATAATAGTATCACCGGCTTTTATTTCACCTTGAAAAATACGTAAATGAATAATTGTTCCTCTGTATGAATCGTAATTGGAATCAAAAATAAGAGCTTGAAGAGGAGAGTTTATATCTCCTTTAGGAGCTGGAAGATTTTTTACAGCACTCTCAAGAACATCTTCTATTCCGATACCTTCTTTAGCTGAAACCAAAAGAGCTGAATCAGCATCAAGTCCTAAATCTTCTTCTATCTGTTTTTTTGCCCAGTCTATGTCAGCAGAAGGCAGATCAATTTTGTTAATTACAGGTATTATTTCAAGATCATGCTCCATTGCGAGATACATATTGGCTATAGTTTGAGCTTCAACCCCCTGGCTTGCATCAATTAGAAGAAAAGCTCCTTCACAGGAAGCAAGAGCTCTTGAAACTTCATAGGAAAAGTCCACATGGCCTGGTGTATCTATAAGATTTAAAATATAGTTTTTATTATCTTTTGCTTTATATGGAAGGCATACGGACTGGCTTTTTATGGTTATCCCTCTTTCCCGTTCAATATCCATTGAGTCTAAAATCTGGTCCTTAAAATCTCTTTTGGAAACAATGTTGACTGCCTGAATTAACCTGTCTGACAGAGTGGATTTGCCATGATCTATATGAGCTATTATACTAAAATTACGAATGTTATTTTTCATTTTTTATACTATCTATTCTTTAATTTAAGATTTAGGTTAAAAACTTTTTGAAACATGACAAACAGTTTTTGAAAATTTATATAAAGCATACATTTATTGACATAAGCAATATTTACTATTATATTTCTCAAATACTATTTAGTAAATATGATTTGATTGTCTCAGGGAATTTAATATAATGCAAATTTTACTTGTGAGCAAGCATAAATGAATGAAATAAAAAAGCATACGAATCATAAAGTTCTTATTGTAGATGATGAGCCAGATATTTTAAAACCCTTAAAAGAGTTTTTATATTTATCAGACTACCATGTTGTTACTGCTTTAAATGCTAAAGAAGCAATAGAAAGGCTTAAAGAGCAGAATGTTTCTGTAGTTATTACAGATATCTTAATGCCAGGTATGGACGGGCTTGAGCTTACAGACTTGATAAGAAAAGATTTCAAAGCCCGTGTTATAGTAATGACAGCTTATTGTGAAGATTATAACTATGTTGATGTTATTAGTAAGGGGGCATCTGATTTTATTTTCAAACCCATACGTTTTGATGAGCTTCTTTTAAGATTAAAACGGGTTTTAAGTGAAATTCAGCAGGATACAACCAAGCAGGAAATGATAAAAACATTAAAAAAACTTGCTATAACAGATGGTTTGACAGGTTTTTATAACTCTCGTCATTTTTATGAACAGTTAAAAAATGAAATACATCGTACAAAGCGTTACAAGCATGCATTATCATTGATGTTGTTAGATATTGACCATTTTAAGAATTATAATGATTCTTATGGACATTTAGAAGGTGACCAGGTTCTTGTCAGCTTATGTAAAATAATAAAAAAATGCTTAAGAAAAATGGACACAGCATATCGTTATGGAGGAGAAGAGTTTACAATTATTCTTCCTGAAACAAGCCGAAAAGAAGCTGTGGTTGTAGCAGAAAGAATCATGGAAAAACTAAACCATTCGGATTTTGAGCCAATTCCCGGCGTTTTTTGTAAAATCACTATAAGTATTGGAATTACAGAATATATTTCAGAAGAAGAAGTGACTGCATTGGTAAAAAGGGCAGATGAAGCCATGTACAGATCAAAAGAGAATGGACGAAATAGCATCTCAATTTTATAAAATTATATGGAAATGATAAATTATGAATGGTAAATTATGAATTAAGAAATTCTACTAATTTATAATTTATTAGTAAGCGTTATTTCCTTTTCATGTTTTATTATGCCTGTCAGGGCATATGCGTTATATAAAGAACTTCATTGTATTATCGGTTTTCTACGTAATATATACGTGATTTCCGTTAGAATCATGAGGTAATTATTTGAAATTTTAAGAAAAGCACAATATATGTATCAATATTCTATATTAAAAAATCCTGATCAGAAGCAGATTCAATCAATATTAAATTTATATAAATCAGCAGGTTGGTGGGAAAAAGAAAATAATGAAATAAATATTATTTATAAAATAATATCAGGAAGTCATCTGTTTATTACAGCCTCATACCAAAATAAAATAATAGGTATGGGACGTGCAATAAGTGATAAAGCAAGCGATGCCTATATTCAGGATGTAACTGTTAATAAAGATTACAGGAACAGGAAGATAGGTTCAAATATAGTAAGCCTGCTTTTTAATAACCTTAAAGAAGACGGAATTAAATGGATTGGACTCATAGCTGAAAATAATTCACACAAGTTTTATACACCCATGGGTTTTGTATCAATGAAAAATGCCGTTCCTATGGTGAAATTATTAAAATGAAATTTAATAAATTAAAATACGAAAATTATAATCAGCTTAAACCGTTTTTTAAAAAACAGGCAAATCCTCTTTGTGCTTATAGTTTGTCATCAATTATATGTTGGAGGAATAAGAGCTTTGCTCCGTTTTATACTATTTTAGATGATGCTCTTGTAATATCTACTCTGTTTATTAATAAATCTGAAAAAAACCATCTTATTTTACCGGTCTGTTCAGATAAAATATTTTCTCCAAAAGAGCTGTTTGATATTGCAAAATCTTCTAATCTTAGTCAGTATTGGTTTGTTTCTCAAAAATATATCAAAAGTTTTGAAAAAGAAGAGATAGAATTCTATTTTGAAATACATAGACATACAGAATACGATGACTATATTTACAATGTAGAAGACTTATCAGAACTAAAAGGAAGTAAATATTCAAAAAAAAGAAATCTTGTTAACCAGTTTGAAAAAAATTTTGTGCAGAACAGCCATATAAAAATTGAACAAATATCTTTAAAAAATGCAATAAAATGTATAGAGTTTTTAGAAGAATGGTGCAGAATAAAAGATTGTGGTTTGGATCAGGATGAAGATCTTGCATGTGAGAAACAGGCAGCAATAAATGCAATAAATAATATAGAAAATCTTGGTTTAAGAGGGATACTTTTAAAAATTGATAACGAGATAAATGCATTTGGTATAGCATCAAAACTAACAGAT
>DAOWNP010000024.1 GCA_030642545.1 Desulfobacteraceae bacterium
CCAAATAAAACCCCTTTTTCATAGGAATCCATAAAATAAGTTAAATTTTTAGACAAATGATTTTTCCAGGAATTTATCATAGCACCAATAAGTATTTTGATATTAGGTTCCATTTCAGCTATATCTATCTGCTTGTTAATATCAAGAGCAAGCATTCCCATTTTATATCCGGTATCAATCTCCTTTAGAAATCCACATAAAAAAGAAGCGTAAGAGGCATAAGCAAAAGAAGCATATTTCGAATTTCCATATTTTACAGAAAGCCTTACCAGTCTGAATATAATAATAAAAGTATAATCAGGATCTGATATATAACAGGGCTCAATAATTGACATAAGAAGCCTTGCCTGTGCTATAACCTGCGGTTCAGAAAGTTCTTTATTTTTTATAAGGTTTTCTAACTTTTTATTTTTAAGAGACAATTTAACGAGACTAAATTCTTTTAAAAAAACATATCGTGAGAATTTTGCAGGAAGCTTGATACCAATAGATAAAAGAGCTTTTTTCCCTAAATCAATAGCTTCTTTTTTTGTGTATAAAGTTGATAAATAAGCTATTTTTAATTCATAAACCCTGATTGTATCCATAGATGTTTTACTATTATTAATAACCTGAGAAAAAGCATCTTCAGCAATATTAATATCTTTTGCACAATAACAGACTTCGCATAATTCTGTATAAATCTCTAAATAAAAACTATATTCATTCTCCCATAAATTATCCCTTATTAAACTCAATCCATTTAAAAGATATTGCTTTGCTACTTCATACAAACCAAATCTCTTGGCTTTTTTTCCACAAACGAGATTTAATTCTGCAATTTTTTTTTTCTCTTTTTTCCCGGTAATAAGTTCTTTCCCAAAATTCAGTTGAGTTACAATAATAAAAATTTTTTCTTTAAAATCATCTTCAGGCAGGTTATGTAAGAGTTTATTCCCGATTTTAAGATGGAGATAATTTCTATCTGAAGAAGAAGCAGATAAATAAACAGCCTGTCTTATTCTGTCATGAAGAAATGAAAAAATCATTTTTTCTGTCAAATCAGAAATAAATGAGAGATCATCATTTTTTTTGCTCTGTATGCATACAATACCTATCTGTTTTAAAGAATGCAGCGAGTCAGGAGACGTAACAAAAAAGCCCTCATCAATAATTTTTTGTATGTTTAAAGAAAGCTCTAACAAGTTTCCTTCATATATAATAGATAAAGTATTAAAATCAAACTTATCACCTAAGCACGCAGCAATTTTTAATATAAACTGAATGTTTTCAGGTAGTTTTGATATTTTTTTACTCATTGTATCAATAATATTGTCAGTAATATTATTTGACTTGAGTTTTTCCATATCCCATTGCCAGACTCCTGTTTCAAAGTTAAAAGTTATTAACTTTTCGTCATTCCATGTTTTTAACAGCTGCCTGATTAAAAAAGGATTTCCTTTTGTTTTTTCAAAGATCATATCACTTACAGATGAAATGACTTCCATATCTGAAATTGCTATATCTTTTACAATGTTATTTATCTGTTCTTTTTTTAAAGGAAGCAGTTTAATAATCTTACCCCCAATCGTTTCCGCTACTTCATCTAAAAAACTTTTTAAATAAACTGCTTTATCAATTTCATTTTCACGGCAAACGCCTATAAGGAAAAAATATTGACTTGCCGGTTTTATTAAAACTTCCATTATTAGCTGCAAACTGGCAGGATCAGCCCATTGTAAATCATCAACAAAAAAAACAATCGGAACTTTTGCTTCTTTAAAAACAGAGATAAAAGACTCAAAAACAGATAAAAATCTGTTTTGCATTTCTAACGGCTGAAGTTCAGACACAGGTGGCTGAGAACCTATAATATATTCAATATTTGGTATGACATCGACAACTATTTGACCCAAATTTCCCAAAGCAGAAAGAAATCTTTTTTTCCACACTGCAATACTTATATCATCTTCTCTTAAAATTTTTCTTATAAGTTCTTTAAAAATCAAAAATACAGGCTGGTATGGGATATTATTACTTATCTGGCTGCATTTACTACTAAGAAAGTATCCGCCTGTTGTTTGCACATGATCTTCAAGCTGAAAAACCAAACTTGATTTTCCAACACCTGAATAACCTACAATCAAAAGAGACTCAAAAGAGCCTTTTGCTGTTCTTTCTAATTTATTAAGTAAAATATCTACCTGCTTTTCTCTATCATAAAGTTTTTTCTTTATATAAAACTCTTGGGATACATCCTTTGTGCACAGCTCAAAAGGAGTAATATTATCTGAATTATCAAGCCTTTTCAAACATTCCTCGAAATCATATTTTAAGCCAAATACACTCTGATATCTATCTGCAGGTTTTTTGGAAAGCAGCTTCATTATAATACTTGAGAAAATAAAAGGAATACCAAACTTTTTCATGGAAGGATATACAGGCTGCCTTGCAATATGTGCATGGATTATTTTAAGGGGATCACCTGAAACAAAAGGAGCTGAACCTGTAAGAATTTCATAAAAAATTATTCCAAGAGAATAAAAATCAGACCGGTAATCAGCTTGAATTTTCAGTCTCCCTGTCTCTTCAGGTGAAATATAATAAAGCTCTTTCTCGGAACAACAATAATTTAATTCTGTTTTTCCGGATAAATATCTTATATGATTACAAAAACCATAATCGCGTAGTTTTATATTACAAGATTCAGGGTCAAAAAAAATCTCAGCACCTGAAATTGTATTTTCAACCAGACCTGCTTTATGAATTAAAGTTAAAATTTTTGTTAATTTTATTGCAATTTTTAAAAAATCAACATTATCTAATCTGTTTTTGGAAAAATATTTGCAAAGAGACGGCCATTCGCACTCCTGATAGATTACAGCATAACCTCTATTATTAATATCATCAATTTTTAATAAATCATATAATTTTACAAAATTTTCATCCTGAATCTTTTTTACTAAGTTAAAACGTTTCTCAATTTTTAAACTGCTTAATAAAATATCTTCTTTTACAGGATAAAAAAAAATATTTACTTTTTCCGATGTTCTATTAAACAATCCTGAATATATTTTAAAATCTGATTCATCTCTTTTAATTTGTATATCTTTATATCCATCAATCAAAATCATATTTAAACCCAAAACAAAATTCTCATTCCGCAGGCAGCCTGTCGGCCATCAAATTCCAAAGCTTAAGCTATAACAGTACACCCAAGATCTCTTAGACATTTCTCAGAGATACATCATTTCCTGAATTTTTTAAAGGAATCTTTATAAAAAATCCTGTCCCTTTATCCTTTTTACTAAAACAAAAAATTGTTCCATTTAAAGTAGACGTAATAAGATTATAAACCACATGCATACCCAAACCACTTTTACCTATACCCCGTTTAGTTGTAAAAAAAGGGTTGAAAATTTTTTTTGTGGTTTTTGTATCCATTCCAAATCCATTGTCTGAATATAAAATAAACATATTACTCTCTTTTATTGTAACTCCTATTTCTATTTCCCCTTTTATAACATTGTTAAATCCATGTATAAACGAATTCATTATAAAATTTTTGAAAATTTGTGAAAAAGCAAGTTTATAGCTTTTAATTTTAACCTTATCAGAACAATTTACAGTTATTTTATGAACTGTTTTTTCATGATCAATTTTTATTTCAAGTATTATATTTTCTATACAGGTTTTCATTGAAAAGGTTGTAATCTGCAAACTTGACTTATTTACAGCAACCTGCTTGAAATCGTTAATAAGATTTACAGATCGTTTTAAATTGGAATGAACAATAGAAGATGCCTGGGCAATAGTTGTTACAAAACTTTCAATATCATATTCTTTTAAAGTCTTTGAAGAGTGTTTTTTTAAAAACTCCTGTGCTTTATACTCCAAAAAAGAAGATGCTGTAACCCCTACACCCATAGGAGTATTAATCTCATGTGCTACTCCTGCAACAAGTTCTCCAAGAGCTTTCATTTTTTTTGTCTGGATTAGCTGGTTTTGTTCTTTTTTTAACTTTTCAAGAGACATTTCAAGATCTTTTGTCTTATATTTTACCTGTTTGTTTATCTCTTTTTCATAATTCATACTATTTTCGTAAGAAGCAACTTTTTTACTATTATCTTTCCCAACAACTATAACCTTACTGATATAACCATCCTTGTCTCTAAAAAAACTTGAAACAGCATCAACCTCAACAATAGAACCATCTTTACATTTCATTTCAATTTCAATTCTTCTTGATCTGTTTTTATATCTCTTTTTTGATTTTTCACGAGCAAGATCTTTAATTATTGCTTCTTTTGCAATTTCCATGGATTTTTGTGTTAAAAGATTTTCAAGCTTCATATTTTGCACTTCAGAAGAGGTATATCCTATAAGATCCTTTACACCAGAGCCACCTGCATACTCCACTCGTAAATCTTTAATATCAAAAACACATATTAATTCTGAACTGTTTTCTGTAATGGTTCTATATTTTTTTTCCGATTCTCTTAATGCCATTCCTTTTTGATTTAAATCCATAGAAAGCATAGAATTTTCAAGCATAACTCCAAGATGAAAAAACAAAAACAGAAAAAAATTTATATGATCAGGTAAAAAGCCATCTGATTTAATACTTTTTTCTATATAAACAATACCAAATATTTTTTTACCATTTAAAACAGGTAAACATAAAACCGGCTGTTTTATTACTTCATCATCAAGGTATGTATCATTAGAAACAATAAATCTATGTGTACTTTTTACAAATTCAACAATTTTTTTATTTATATCCTTTTTTTGCTTTATTGGTATATTGTCAATTAGAATAGCTTTTTTATCTTTATCTGATACCTGAGCTCTTATATACATCTCTCCTTTTTTAATCAAAATAAAAGCAGCTTTTTTGATATTAAAATGGCAAATAACAATATTCATCAATTTTATAATAATATCATCAGCAGATATATTTAGAGAAGACATGTTTTGAATTATTTTCAGTATGTTATTATAATCAGACAATGGTTTATAAACAAAAACAGAAGCAGACTGTTTTTTTGATAAACAGTCCGAATACTTTTCCTCTAAATATTTTATTTTTGTTTCAGCTCCCCATTCTTTATAATATTTTAAAGCATCTTCCAAATACAGCCTGGCAATTTTTTTCCTGCCCATTTTTGTGTAAAATATTACAGCACGCTCATTTGATAAAGCAGCCTCCTGAATATACATATTTTCAACTGCAAGATCAGCAGCAAGATCATAATATTCTGCAGCCAAAACCATATTCCCCTTATGTTGTTCAATTTCAGCAGCCACAAGATAAAACTTATGCATAGTATTTGTATGAGAAAAACCTGCCCATTTTTTCATTTTTTTCTGATTATTATCAATAATTTCAAGACACCGCTTTTTTTCATCATCTGCAAGAGTTGAAATTACAGCAAGTCTTGAAAGAGAATCAAAAAATACTTTTACCACAATAAACGCTGTTGATACAGCTGAAGGCTGAAAAGAATAAAGAGTATCAGCACACTCTACAGCCTTTGGATAATTTTCAAACAGATAGTAAAGAATCATTTTATTTAAATAAAGATTATAAATACCTGACCAGTCTTTTGCCTTTCGCATATCAGAATATGCTTTTTTTTCATCATAAAACAAACCTGTAAGCCTGCATGGATCAGGAATATTTGCATAAAGATTGTAAGCTGCCTGGGCATAAGGCGTAAGAAGATTTAAAACTAATTTTTGTTTTAATTTCTTAATATTTGCTGTTTGAACAGCCATTTCATGACATATTGATTTTAAATTTATTCCACTAAAATATTTATATTCAGCATAAAAATGAGCACTATATGCTGCATATTCAATATCTCCTGATTCAATAGCCATATCATAAACAGTCTTTAAATTTTTAAATGAATCCCGTAAATGATAATTCCAGTGTTTTATAAAAACATTAAACAACAAAAAAACCTTAGCTTTATATTTAAATTTATCATTATTGTTAATAAGATATATCGCATATTCTCCAAAACGTAACCCTTCTTTAAAATCTCCCTTAATTCCAGTAAGAATAATTCCAAATGAAACACAGGCAAATGCCGACTCTTTAAAATTTCCAAAAAGTGCAGTCAACTCAAGCATTTTAAATACTATAAAAGGATAGAGTTTCTGTACAGAAATATAAGAAGGAGTAATAAGTTTTGATAAAATCCGCATAACAGCAATATTCTTTTTGCTTGAAAAAGCAATAGAACTGTCAAGCCTGTTTAATAGAACAAGTTTTTTAGTCTGTTTAATTGACTCATTCAAATCAGGAAGGTTTGAATCATTTATAAAAAAAACACCAAGAAAAGATAATACCTCTAATCCAATATAAACTGCCTGCTGTGGTTCATCTTTGGCAATAGATGTAAGAATTTTTGTTTCATAACAATTAAGCTTATCCATAAAACAGGCCACATTATCAAATACAGTTTTTACAATATAGTTAACTTCATGATATTTTCCTGCAAGATACGCACTTTTTGCAAATTCATTGAAAATTATCAAACTTAATTCATAATTTTTTTCCCATGAACCCGGTTCAAATAAATCGACACTTTTTTTCATATATTCATAGGCATGGTCATAAGCACCACAAGATCGTGAAGCAAAAGAACATATAAAATTTAAAACAATTAGTTCGTCTTTTTTAATTTTTGTGTCAATAATGTTTGAGCCATAGTTTAAGTGAGTTACAATTTCATAAAGCTTTTCTTCAGATACATTATTATTATATTTATCTAAAATATAATAACCTATATTTAAATGCAGCCATTCTCTTTTTTCTTTTGAAATATTTAAATAGATAATATTATAGATATAATCATGAAAAAATTCAAAAAATAAATTTTCTCCGGATTTTTTGTTATTTTTAATTAAATCTTCAAAACATGCACCCTCTTCCAATACAGGTTTTACAACACCTTCTTTTACTATTTCCAACAAATAAAAAATTATAAAATCTGTCTCTTTTTTACTAATCTGAACAAGCGTTTTAAGATCAAATTCAGTACCTGTACATACAGCTATTTCTAAAATAGAGAACGCGTTTTCAGAAAGCTTTTTTATTTTGGATAAGGCTATATCAAAACAGTTAAACAGATGTTTTTTGCTTTTTATTTTATCTGAGTCATATTCCCAGCAACCGCAATCATAATTAAACCACAAAAAATTTTCAGAAACCAGATTTAAAATAAGCTGATTTATCGCAAGTGGATTACCCGCAGATATTTCATAAATTATTTCAGATAGTTCTTCTGTTTCATTTTGATCTTTACAAAGAATATCAGAAACAAAAGAATTCACACAAGATTCATTTAAAGAACTTAAAGAACTTAAAACAAGCTTTTTAATACTTACGTCTTCTTTTTGGAATTTCTCTATTGTTTTTGTTAATATCAGGTTTTTTTTTATATCATTTGATTTACCTGCAATAACACAATAAATATATGAAGATCTATTATCGGTAAAAATCAATTCGCCCAATTTACAACTCTCAGAATCTATCCAGTGAATATTATCACAAAAAATTACAAAAGGATGCTTTTTGTCTGCAAAAGCCAGTATAAATTTTTTAAATACCTGTTCAAATCTGCTTCTGGTTCCTGCAACCGGGATTTTAGAACAGGAAAGACACGCCGGCTGACTGCCAATTATCTTTTCTACATCAGGAATAACATCTGTTATTACACAGATATCTTCCCCAAGAGCCTGCATAATTCTGTTTTTAAAATAGACCACACGATTATTGCTTTCAGATAATATTTGTTTAATAAAACCTGAAAAAGCATTTATAAGGATACTGTACGGAATATCTCTCTCGTGTTTAACAAATTCCCCCTGTATTAACAGCCCTCTGTTTTTTTTCACATACCTGCAAAAATGATTTCCAAGAAAAGTTTTGCCTGTTCCTGAGAAACCGGTTATAAGCATAACTTTTGCACCACCTTGCGCTACATCATCAAAACCATTGTAAAGTTGTTGTAAATCTTCATCCCTCCCATAAATTTTCTTTGGAAAAAAAATTTCTTCACACGCCCTGTTTTCTCCTATTTTAAATGAATTCATATCAATTTTATCAACATAAAGACTAAAACATTTTTCTATATCTTCAATAAGGCAGCAGGTATTTTGATAACGGCTGCAAGGATCTTTAGAAAGGAGCTTCATTACAATATCTGAAAGAGCCCTTGGAATAAGTTTATTTATAAATAAAGGAGTATATGGATCTTGTACTATATGTGCATTTATAATTTTTTCAGGTTCATTTGAATAATAAATCTTTTGATTTGTAAGTAATTCGTAGAATATTGTTCCCAAAATATAAAAATCAGACCGGTAATCCATAACTGTATTTAATAAACCAGTCTGCTCAGGAGAGATATAAGGTAAAATATCATAACTATTTTCATTTTCTAAATATAGATATTCTTTTATTTTTATAAGAGAATCTATAGATATTATTTTTACTGTTTCATCAACCGGATCTAAAACAATATCTGAGATATTAATTCCATGAAATCTTATTTTCAGCTTGTGCATTTCATTTACAGCCAAAGCAAGTTGTACGGCTACTTTAAAAAACCGTTTCAGATCAACAATATTTTTTGTACAACAAAACTTTTTTACAGGAATTCCATTAGATAATTCATGGACTATAATAAATTCCAGCATATTTTTTTTGTTTTCTTTAGTTTTATATTCAACGATTTTTGGGAAAAAAAAAGAACCTGCAGAAGCAATATTTTTTATATCCTGCTTTATACTTTCACAACGTGAGATGTTGTAATGCTCTGAAGGAAAATGAATTATTTTTACAGGACTTTGCCTGTCATCAGGCATATACCCTATATAATGATCAGAAATCTGACTTTTTTTTAATTTTTTAAGAGCACCATATTTTTTTATATTAATCATTATTATTTACCCTGAATTAATAATTCTGTCATTATTTAGTATTTCAATGAAATTTGTCAGATTTTATAATTTCCATTTGAATACTGTTTAAAAATCAACTAAAATATTTTTTATGCACAGGATAAAAGTAAGGTATTTACAAAAACATTTTCAGTTTGATATAAATATAGAAAAATAATATGAGCCATTTTCTTTAAAATAAATTTTAATACTATTGTACAATTTGATATATAATAATATTAAAATTCTAAAAATAATTTTAGTAATATAGTATATAAATTTTACTATCAGGAAAAAATTTGTTTGTAAAGAGAATCTTTAAAGAATGGGAACAAAATAATTCACGAAACCGGCACAGGCTTTTTGTTCATCTTCAATACGCGTAAACAGGTGTATAGCCTAAATCAACGAAGAAGATGACAAAAAAGGATATTATAAAGTTTTTATTCATAAACATAAAACAAGGTATATATAAAAAATGATATTTAATAAACTTGGCAAAACAGAAATTAAGGTTTCTTCCATAATTATGGGTACATGGCAGGCAGGAAGACAAATGTGGGCAGATATTGATGACAAAGAGACTACAAACGCTATTAGAAAAGCTGTTGATTTAGGAATTAACACCATTGATACAGCAGAAACATATGGAAACGGTTATTCTGAACAAATTGTAGCAAAAGCTACAAGTTCAATAAGAAAACAATTAATATATGCTACAAAAGTTTTTTGCAGTCATCTTAAATACGATCAGGTAATAAAAGCCTGCCACAGGTCATTAAAAAATCTTAAAACAGATTATATTGATCTTTATCAAATTCATTGGCCCCCAGGTTCATTTGGTTGTAAAAAAGTTCCTTTAAAAGAGACAATTTCTGCTTTAAACTTTTTAAAAGAACAAGGTAAAATAAGGGCTATAGGAATTTCGAATTTTTCACTCGATGAAATAAAAGAAGCTGTTTTATATGGAGATATAGAAAGTCTTCAGCCTCCTTATTCCCTGTTTTTCAGATATATTGAAAAAGAGATTATACCTTTTTGTTTAAAAAACGAGATAACAATTCTCGGCTACTCTCCTCTTGCCCAGGGATTTCTTACAGGTAAATTTGGATTAGATCATAAATTTGATAAAAAAGATCACAGATCAGGCAGTAAACTTTTTCAGGATAAAAATTATAAAACCATTATAGACGCTGTCCACAGATTAAAACCCATCGCAGATAAAAATAATATATCTTTATCTCAGCTTGCTCTTGCATGGGTAATATCTCATAAAAACACCTGTGCCATAGCAGGAGCAAGAAACAAAACGCAGGTAGAGGAAAATGTAAAAGCAGCAGACATTAAAATAGAAAAAGAGAGCTTGAAAATATCTGACGAAATATGTAAAAAAGCAGCAGCATTTTTAGATAATGACCCTGTTATATGGAAACGTTAAAAAACCTTACATTTAAATTGGAAAAACTATTATGCCAGACAAAATTATATATATTGAAAAATTAAATCAAAACAAAAAACAGATATCCAGCCTTCTTGATATGGTCCCGCAAAGTCAAAGAAAAGATAAAAAACTTCAAAGACTTCTTGCATTCAGGCTTAAATTAGATGGTTTTAGTGTTACACAACAATATCTTGAAGATAAACTTGAAAAAATAAATAATTTTTTCTATGTAGGCGATCTTTACAATTTTTTAAAAAATGATATTGAAGAAAATTTACTTAATCCTGACGGGCTTGACACTCCTGATGCAGGATAATAAAAAACATACAGGTTATTATGAAACCATTTTTTAATGTAATCAGCTTAAATTGTGCTCTAAAATACAAAGAGCTTTTTAAACCTATAGAAAGCGAATCTGTAGAATTTTCAAAAAGCTATGGTTCTGTACTTGCTCAAGATATTGTATCTGATATTGATATCCCTGATTTTAACAGATCAACCATGGATGGGTATGCTCTTTGTGCAAAATCAACATTTGGAGCTTCAAATTCAAATCCTGCTTATATTAATATTACCGGTTCTGTAGCTATGGGCAAAAAACCTGATTTTAAAATAACACCTGGTGATGCCGCACAGATACCAACAGGAGGAATGCTGCCTTTTGGTGCAGACAGCGTTGTCATGGTAGAGCATACTGATCCTGTTGATAGCACAATGATTGAAGTATATAAAAGTGTTGCTCCACAGGAAAATGTTATAAAAGCAGGCGAGGATTTTAAAAAAAAAGAAGTTTTATTAAAAAAAGGATCAAAATTAAAAACTCAAGATATAGGGGTATTGGCAGCATTAGGAAAAACTTGCGTTCCGGTTTACAAAAAACCTGTGGTAGGAATAATTTCTACCGGAGATGAAATTATATCTCCTGATAAAAACCCAACACTTGGGCAAATACGGGACATAAACTCCCATATACTGTCAGCAATGATTAACCATGCCGGTGGAATCAGCATTCAGGCTGGAATTGTAAAAGATGATTTCAAACAACTCTACAGTATATGTGAAAAAACCTTAAACAACTGCGATATGCTTATAATATCCGGTGGCAGTTCTGTTGGAACAAGAGATTATACAATAGATGTTCTTACAAAGCTTTCAGATTCTAAAATTCTTTTCCAGGGCATATCAATAAGTCCGGGCAAACCTACTATTCTTGCAAAAACAGGTAATAAACCCATATGGGGACTTCCCGGTCATGTAGCTTCTGCTATGATTATTTTTAAAATTGTTGTAAATCCATTTCTATCTAAATTACAGGGAATAAATACAGATAACAGCAGATATCCTGAAGTTACAGCAATATTAACACGAAATATATCATCAGCTCATGGTCGTACTGATTTTATAAGAGTTAAAATTTTTAAAGAAAATAATATAATCACAGCTGAACCGGTGTTGGGAAAATCAGGTCTTATCAATACGATTATAAAAGGAAATGGTTTAATTAAAATAGATGAAAACACAGAAGGGCTTCAAAAAGGAACAAAAGTTCAGATTATACCACTTTAGTAGGAACATGGATGAAATAACTTCTCACGGAGAAAATTATGAATAAAGAACGTAATATATTTCTTGAAAAAAAAACCATAACAGAAGCCAGCAAAATACTTTTTAATAATTTTCCCATTAATAAAGATCCTGAATCTGAAACAGTTAAAGTTATAGATTCAGTAAACAGAGTGTTATCAGAACCGGTTTTTGCTGCATTTTCTTCCCCTAATTTTCACTCTTCTGCAATGGATGGAATTGCTGTTTTATCAAAAACAACTTTTGGGGCCCATGAATTATCACCAAAACAGCTTGAAATAGATAAAGATGCATTTTATATTAACACAGGACAACTCCTCCCTGAAAATACAAATGCTGTCATAATGATTGAACAGATAAATGAAAAAGATAATGGCTTTGTAGAAATAGAATCTCCGGCAGTTCCATGGCAAAATGTCCGAAAGATGGGAGAGGATATTATTGCAACCCAGCTTCTTTTTCCAAGAAATCATAAAATAACACCATATTGCATAGGTACTTTATTATCCGGTGGAATTTTCTTTGCAGATGTAATTAAAAAACCAAGACTTCTTATTATACCAACAGGCAAAGAGATAGTAAATCCTGAAGAAAATATCAATATAAAATCAGGGCAAATAATAGAGACAAACTCATATGTACTTGGAAAACTTACAGAAGCAGCAGGAGGATCATACACAAGACATAAAATAACAGACGATGATCCTGAAAAAATCGAGGAGGCCGTAAAATCAGGAATTTCAGACAAATATGACATAATCCTTATTATAGGCGGTTCTTCTGCCGGATCCAAAGATTTTGCAAAATATGTTATAGCAAAAGCAGGAACTCTTTTGTTTCATGGTGTAACCATGATGCCAGGAAAACCTGTTCTTCTTGGTTCTGTAAAAAATGTTCCTGTCTTTGGGATACCTGGGTATCAGGTATCAGCAATTGTGGCATTTGAACAATTTGTACAACCGCTTATCTTAAATATTTTAAAACAGCAGACAACAGATCCTGTTCAGATAAAAGTTAATCCTGCCAAAAAAATACCATCAAAAATTGGAGTTACTGAATTTTTACGTGTAAAGCTTGGCAGGGTAGATAAAAAAATAGTAGCCACTCCTTTAAAAAAATCAGCCGGCTGTATAACATCTCTTACAGAAGCTTCCGGAATAATAAAAATACCTGATAATGCAGAAGGTATTTCAGCAGATACACCTGTGATTGCAAATCTTTTAAAACCTTTAAGTTCTATAGAAAATACAATAGTTGTCGCAGGAAGCCATGACAACACAATAGATCTGTTATCTGATCTGATAAAAGAACAAGACAACAGTATCTCTGTTTCATCAAGCCATTTAGGAAGCATGGGCGGTTTAATTGCTATAAAAAAAGGAGTAACACACATTGCAGGTTCACATCTTTTAGATATCTGTGATGGATCATATAATATATCTTATATAAAAAAATATCTTCCAGATATGAATGTAGTACTTGTTAATCTGATATTAAGAGAGCAGGGACTAATAATTGCCAGGGGCAACCCAAAAAAAATTAAAAGCTTAAAAGATCTTGTCCGAGAAGATATATGTTTTATAAATCGTCAGGCAGGATCAGGAACCAGAGTTCTTCTTGATTACAAGTTAAAAAGTTACAATATAACACCTGATATGATATGCGGATATTCTTCAGAAGAATACACCCATATGTCTGTTGCTGTTGCTGTGTTAAGTAAAGCAGCAGATGCAGGACTTGGAATATATGCTGCAGCAAAAGCTCTTGATCTGGATTTTGTCCCTGTTATAACAGAACAATATGATCTTATTATACCTGAGAAATTTTTTTATGATAAAAAAATCCAGCTTCTCATTGAAATAATAAATTCTGAAAAATTTAAAAATATGGTTTTACGCCTTGGAGGATATAGTACAAAAAAAACAGGCATGTGTTCTCATATTACTGCATCAGCTGCATTATAAAACTTTTATATGTGTAACATATTATTGTACCTTCACCTTGAAGGTACACATAATCCGTCACGATCTAACTGCCTAATCTATATATATTAATTCTTTTCACCTCTGAAACATTCGTTAAAAATAAATTTACTCATATATATATCCAACTTTCAACCTACTGCATAAAATTTACTGCTTTTATTCAGTAGAGTCCGGTTAGGAAATTGCAATAAACAAAATAGATAAAATAGACAAAATACGGAAAGTTCTAACCGGACACTACTGACTTTTATTATCATATTTGTTCTTGAACACAGAAGAAATTTTCATTCTGTATTCAACCTGTGTACTCTTGTTTCCTGTATTTTTTTAATTTATTTTTTAAAAAAAAAGAGAGCAATATTTATAAAAGTACTTCTACATGCCCATGAATAGAAAAGAGGAAAG
>DAOWNP010000013.1 GCA_030642545.1 Desulfobacteraceae bacterium
CAGAACCAGGAACATTGGCATTTTTCCAAAAATCACTTTTGAGCTCCTGAATCATTCCCACAGCCTTTGTAAGCCCTGCATTACTCCTTGCCATTCCACAATGATCCCACATAATAAGCCCAAGCTGCCTGTGAATATCATCAACAGTACGCCTGCCTTTCATGGAAAGAAGTTTTTTTGTTACATCTGAAACTTCTTTTACTGAATTCTTAAATACAGAATCTTCTGTTGAAAGCTTTGGTAATGATGCCTGTGCAAGATATCCACCTATGGTGTAAGGTATGACAAAATACCCATCTGCAAGACCCTGCATAAGAGCACTTGCTCCAAGACGATTTGCTCCGTGATCTGAGAAGTTAGCCTCGCCTAAAACAAAAAGGCCTTCAAGATTACTCATAAGATTATAATCCACCCACAATCCACCCATTGTATAATGGATAGCCGGATAAATCATCATTGGAGTAACATATGGATCATCAGCAGTTATCTTTTCATACATCTCAAAAAGATTTCCGTATTTTTTGGCTATAACATCTTTTCCGTCTCGTAAAATAGCATCTTTAAAATCAAGATAAACAGCAAGACCTGTAGGACCTACTCCTTTACCCATATCACATTGCTCTTTGGCATTTCGTGACGCAACATCTCTTGGGACAAGGTTACCAAAGCTGGGATATTTATTTTCAAGATAATAATCTCTTTCTGATTCTGGTATATCTCCGGGATTTCGTTTATCACCTTTCTTTTTTGGAACCCATACTCTGCCGTCATTTCTTAAACTTTCACTCATAAGTGTCAATTTTGACTGAAAAGTACCATGTACTGGAATACATGTGGGATGTATCTGTGTAAAACATGGATTTGCAAAAAGTGCACCTTTTTTATAAGCTCTGTAACCTGCTGTTACATTACACGCCATAGCATTTGTTGACAGATAAAATACATTCCCATATCCACCGGTACACAATACAACAGCATCTGCCTCATGACTTTCAATTTCACCATTTACAAGATTTCTTACAACAATTCCCCTGGCTTTACCATCTGCAACAACAAGATCTAACATCTCCCTTCTCGGAAACATAGCTACTTTACCTGCTGCAATCTGTCTTGACAAAGCACTATATGCCCCCAAAAGAAGCTGCTGTCCTGTCTGCCCTCTTGCATAAAATGTTCTTGATACCTGTGCACCTCCAAAACTTCTGTTTGACAAAGTTCCACCATATTCACGGGCAAATGGAACTCCCTGAGCCACGCATTGATCTATAATATTACGACTCACCTGAGCAAGACGATATACATTTGCCTCTCTTGCTCTAAAATCTCCGCCTTTTACAGTATCATAAAAAAGACGCCAAATGCTGTCTCCATCATTCTGATAATTTTTTGCAGCGTTTATTCCACCCTGTGCTGCGATACTATGTGCTCGTCTCGGACTGTCCTGAATACAAAATGTTTTAACATTATAACCTAATTCGGCAAGTGATGCCGATGCTGATCCACCTGCTAAACCTGTACCAACAACAATTATATTATATTTTCTCTTGTTGGCAGGATTTACAAGTTTAAGATCAAAACGATGTTTATCCCATTTTTCCGAAAGTGGCCCTTCAGGGATTTTTGAATCAAGTTGCATAGCTTTTCCTTCCTATGAAAAAAGCAAAATATAAACAGGTAATGAGCCAAAACCTATGGCTACGATTAAGCCCAAAAAGGTACTGGTCAATCTTATTACCGGCATATATTTAACATGATTTACGCCAATTGTCTGAAAAGCGCTCCAAAAACCGTGGCTTACATGAAGAGCAACAACTATCATGGCTGCTACATAAGCAGTTATATAAACAGGGTCTGAAAACGCACTAAAAACGATCTGTGAAATAGTCTGAGTTGTTTTATCAACAAAATGAAAATGCATAAGGTGACAAACAACAAAAAAGAGAATAAGTAATCCTGTATAAGGCATAGTTGCAGACCCAATTGTCCGTCCACCTGCATTTTTTTTCATAACATATCGTTTAGGTCTTGCTTTCAAATTTCCAAAAAAAAGTATTAAGCCTGTAACAATATGAATTGTAAAAAAAACCAGCAAAGAAATTTCTGCCAAATTAATCAAAGGACCTAACGAATGCAAATGCTCTGCATAAGAGTCCAATGCCTGTTTTCCTCCAAAAATGGAAAGATTACCAGCAAGATGCCCTGCCAAAAATCCGCAAAAAGCAAAACCGGTTAAAGCCATAATAACTTTTTTCCCAATTGATGACCCTATGGTTTTAATAAGCCAATTCATTATTATACTCCGTTTATGGTTAAATTATAAACATTGAAAATACCTGTTGTTCAAGGCATTTTTAAACCATTTATCTATACTTTATAGTAGCTTTTAATCACCTCCCCCTTTTAAATAACACCCAGTCGATTTATTTTCCTGTCTAACGTTTTTCTTGATATTTTAAGAGCCTTAGCTGTTTTGCTTTTATTTCCTGCAAAAAGATTTAAAGCCTGATTTATTATTTTTAGCTCAAGTTGTTCAACATTTTCCTGAAGCACCAGACTATCAACAACTTGATCATTAATACTTTTTTTATGACTTTTTTCAACGATTGTATCAGAGACTAAAAAATTTAAATCTTTTTCAACTAAATACCGCTGAATAACATTTTGCAATTCACGAATATTACCGGGCCAGTTATAATTTGCCAGAATATCAACCAGCCTGCCAGGCATTTTATCAGTACTTTGCGGAGAATAGACATGCATAAAATGTTCTGCAAGAAGAGGAATATCTCCTTTTCTATCTCTTAATGGAGGCAGATAAATAGGAAGTATATGAATCCTGTAATAAAAATCTTCTCTCATTTTTTTATTTTTTATAAGTTCTTTTAGATCCCTGTTTGTAGCACATACTACTCTAAAATCAGACTTTTTTAAGAAACCGCCTCCAACAGGTATATATCCTCCACCTTCTATAGCACGCAACAGTTTAGCCTGCAAGCCAAGCTGCAATTCCCCAATTTCATCTAAAAACAGAGTCCCTTTATCTGCATAATCAAGGTACCCTTTTTTATCCGTAGCAGCTCCTGTAAATGCCCCTTTTTTATGACCAAAAAATTCACTTTCCAATAAATTCTCAGGGATTGCAGCACAATTAACCGAAACAAACTCATGCTTACGGCGATCACTCATTGCATGAACCGCCTTTGCCACAAGTTCCTTGCCTGTTCCTGACTCTCCATAGATAATTACATTAGCATTTAAAGATGAAGCATTTAAAACAAGATCATAAACTTTTTGCATACCATCGCTTTTACCTATAATATCCCCAAACCTGTATCTGTATTTAACTGATGACTTAAGATTAACATTTTCACGTCTTAAATTTTCAGCCTCAGCCAGCATCTCTTTTTCTTTAAGTTTAACTTCAGTTACATCTCTTACTGTAAGCATAACAGATGGATTATTTTTCCATATAATACGATTACCACGACCTTCAACCCATATATCTTTATTATTAACCGTATTCCATTTTGCCTGAAACAATTTATCGTTAGATGATCCATCTTCAAAAGCTTTAAACATCTCTTTAAAATAGATTTCAAACTCATTTGCAACAAACCTTAAGATATTGGTTCCAAGCATCTCCTCAGAATTATCATATCCCAGCATAGATGCAGTATATTCATTGACAAAAAGAATTTTATTATCACTTAAAAGAATCAATCCTTCTGTTAGTCTCTGTGCCAGCAAACGATAAAGCTTTTCGCTCTCTTTAAGCTCACTTTCAACACGAACATATTCACTTGTATTCAGTGCTACACCCAAAAGATAAGACACACCTGAGATAGTCGCACTAACAGCAGAAAAAAAATGAGGAATTATTTTATTATCCTTAGTTATTATCGCAGCTTCTGTAATTCCGCTTCCTTTAGTAAAAACTTCACTTATAGTTTTTTTTATTGTTTTTGTGCTATCTACACCAAAAACGCTGAAAATATCCTTTTTCTTTATCTCTTCATGAGAAAATAAAGTAACCTTTTCAACGTTCTTATTCCACATTATTATATTATAATTTTCATCAAACAGATAAAAAAGACCCGGCAGGCTGTTTATAAGCATATCAAAAAACATATTGCTTTTTTCAAAGTTTTTTACAGTTTTTTTTAAGGAACAAACAAGTTGTTCAAGCTCCTGATATGGTATTTTTTCACTCATTATTTTCCTTGTCTAACACAGGTCTTAATTTTTTATTAAAAAATTAGGAACAAAAAAGAGCAAAGGCGGCAAGGTTCCTGTGCATCTACCAAGTCACGTAAACAGGCACATAGCAAAAGCTATGTGCCTGTTTGAGAAACACGAAAAATGAACAAAAAGACAAGTTTTTGTTCCTAAGTTATAAAGTTTTCGTTCCTAAGGATTCGCCCAGAAATAAGTTCGCAATTTTAAGTGTTGAGGCGCCTGCCTGACAAGGCACGAAAACGTAGGAATATCAAGATATTTCTGTGCTTTCGTAACGCAGTCAGGCAGGATGGACCGACGCTTAAAATGTAAAGTTATTTTTGGGCAAGTCCTAAGTAAATACCTTAGTGCACAACTGCCCTAAAGTACCAAGATTATCACAAACATGAATTCCACATCTTTCCATGGCTTCAATTTTACCTTCAGCTGTCCCGCTACCTCCACTGACTATAGCTCCTGCATGTCCCATTCTTCTTCCTGGAGGAGCTGTAATTCCTGCTATAAATCCTACAACAGGCATTGAAAGATTTTCTTTAACAAATTCAGATGCTTCTTCTTCAGCACTTCCACCAATTTCACCAACCATTACAACACCCTTTGTTTCAGGATCTTTTTCAAAGGCATCTAAACAATCAATAAAATCAGTTCCGTTTACAGGATCACCACCAATTCCTATACAGGTTGTCTGCCCTATTCCCTGCATGGTAAGCTGATGTACAACTTCGTATGTTAGAGTTCCAGAACGGGAAACAACACCAATAGGGCCTCCTGGTTTATGCATGGGCCCAGGCATGATTCCTATCTTACACTCTCCTGGTGTAATTATTCCGGGACAATTAGGTCCTATTAAACGGCATTTATAATTTTTTAAAAAATTTGTTACCTTCAACATATCCATCACCGGAATTCCTTCAGTAATGGCTATTATTAATTCAACTCCTGCATCTGCTGCTTCCATAATAGCATCTGCTGCAAAAGGCGGTGGTACAAAAATCATACTGGTATTGGCATCAGCTCCAGCTACAGCTTCTTTTACCGTATTGTAGACAGGAACTTCATCCATTTTCTGCCCGCCCTTACCAGGAGTCACTCCGGCAACTACATTTGTTCCATACTCAACACATTGTCTTGTATGAAACTGGCCTTCTTTTCCGGTTATTCCCTGAACCAAAAGCCTGGTGTTTTTATTAACAAATATACTCACTTTTATCAGCCCTCACTTAATATTTTTTTAGCATAGAAACATTGCCGAGATAAAAAATATTAATATCAGCAATATTTCTTTATCTTCCACGTTCCTATCCAGCTAATTAACTATCCGGGCTACTTTTTCAGCAGCATCCTGTAAATCAACAGCAGAAACAAGTTCAAGATCAGATTCAGATAAAATTCTTCTTCCTTCTTCTACATTTGTTCCTTCCATACGAACTATTACAGGAACATTAAGCCCTACTTTCTTTGCCGCAGCAACAACACCTGTTGCAAGAATATCACATCTAAGAATCCCACCAAAAATATTAATTAGTATGCCTTTAACATTTTTATCACTTAATATTATCCTGAATCCGTTTTCAACCATTTCAGCATCTGCCCCGCCCCCAACATCCAGAAAATTAGCAGGTTCAGCCCCCGCTTTTTTGATAATATCCATAGTTGCCATAGCAAGACCCGCCCCATTTACCATGTTGCCGATATTACCTTTTCCACCGAGATTAATATAATTCAAATTATATTTGGAAGCTTCATATTCAAGAGGATCTTCTTCATCTACATCTCGATATTTCATAATGTCTTTATGCCTGAAAAGTGAATTTCCATCCACATCAACCTTGGCATCAAGAGCTATAACATTATCCTCTTTGGTTAATACGAGAGGATTGATCTCTAAAAGAGAACAATCATAATCTGAAAACATTTTGTACAAACCCTGAAGCAGTTTAAAAAATGGTTTCATTGCACCAGATGGAATTTTTAATCCAAACGCAACCTCCCGCAGATGATATGCAGATAATCCTGCAAGCGGATCCACATAAACTTTTATAATCTTTTCAGGAGTCTCATCAGCAACCTTCTCAATATCCATTCCACCAGCTTCACTCACCATTATAATATTTTTACGAGTCGCTCTATCAGGAAGAATACTTAAATACAACTCTTTATCTATATTAAGACCCTGTTCTATAAGAACTTTTTTAACTATACGACCTTCAGGTCCTGTTTGATGAGTTACAAGATTCATTCCAAGTATCTCTTCAGCAAATGCTAAAGCTTCATCCAATGATGAGGCAAGTTTTACACCACCACCCTTACCCCTGCCACCAGCATGGATTTGAGCTTTTACAACAACCGGATATCCACCAAGGGTCTGAGCTACTTTTTTTGCCTCATCAACATTAAAAGCAACTCCTCCATCAGGGACAGCTACACCATATTTCCTGAATAATTCTTTTGCTTGATATTCATGGATCTTCATGCTTGTTAACTCTCCTTAACTTTTTTTATACATTCTGTTTATTCTTACAGCATGTGTAAGTAATCAATCACTAATACTTTTTTTATTCTAATATCACAAGCAGATCGCCATTTGCCACTGATTCGCCAGCTTTTACTTTGATCTCCTTAATTGTACCATCTATAGGTGCGATTAGTAAATTTTCCATTTTCATAGCTTCTAAAACAATCACAGTTTCTCCCTGTTTTACAGAAGCACCCTCTTCTTTCTCTATTTTAAAAATAGTCCCAGGCATGGGAGCTTCAATAACTGAAGCTCCTCCTGTATCTGCTTTTTTAACAGCTTTTTTTACAGCTGATACAGGTTGTGCTGCTGGTGCAGGAGGTGATGTAAAAGCGGGTGACGGTGGTGCATATGAAGGTGCAGCAGGGGGTGGCGGCGGTGATAATGGTTTTGGTAATACACCTGCTGATGTTGATCTTGCACCTGTCACAACCTGCATACCCCCTATCTCTTCAACATCAACCTCAAAAAATTCATTATCAACAAAAACATTAAAACTTCTTAATCCTTTCCCTCTAAGTGGAGCAACCTTGTTCGATTTTTCAACAAGTTTCCCTGCTCTGTATTTTGCAATAATTTCCTGCTCCAGCTGACTGCTCATATTAAGATCTCCTATTCTTTTGATAAATAGCGTTCAAACAAAAAACAGAGTGTTTTTGTTTGGAACTAAATATAATTTTAATTTTAAATAGTATCTATATTGATTTTTTTATTAAATTTTATTTTAACGCTCTAAGCTGCATCATAGTTCTAAGCTGCATTATATCCTGACGACCGCTAACACCCCAAAGATTTGCTGCTCCTTTATTCAAAATTTCAGAAGAAACCTGATCAGCACCTGAGAACTGTGCACTTGCTACAGCCTGCTCTTCTTCCGTTTTTATATACATCATCACTGCAGACACGGCTGCTGCAATTTTTTTTCTTTTATCCATTTAAGCTCCTAAATTTTTAACAGCACCTTAATGAAAACTGCCTGTTCACCAAAATCCTATACCTTTTTTTTATTAACCCTTACAATGGAATATTACCGTGTTTTTTAGGTGGAGATATTTCCCGTTTGGTTTTCATAGCTTCCAATGCATCTATTAAATAAGGTCTTGTTGTGCTCGGAACTATAACAGCATCAATATATCCCCTGTTTGCTGCACAATATGGATTAGAAAAAAGAGCTTCATATTCTTCTATTTTCTCTTTTCTCTTGGCTGCAGGATCCTTGGCAGCTGCAATCTCTTTTCTGTGAATAACATTTGCAGCTCCAGCTGCACCCATCACAGCTATTTCAGCAGAAGGCCAGGCAACAGCTACATCTGCTCCCAAATCTTTGGAACACATAGCAAGATATGATCCCCCATAATCTTTACGGGTTACAAGAAGAAATTTTGGAACAGTAGCTTCAGAATAAGACCATAAAAGTTTTGCTCCGTGACGTATTATTCCTCCCCACTCCTGCTGACTTCCAGGCAAGTATCCAGGCACATCTGCAATTGTTAAAATAGGAATATTAAACGCATCACAAAACCTGATAAATCTTGTTGCTTTGTCAGATGCATTAATATCTAAACATCCTGCAAGCTCCTTAGGCTGATTTGCTATTATACCAATAGTTTGATTATTCAGACGAGCAAAAGCAATAATAATATTTGGCGCAAAATACTCATGAGGTTCTAAAAATTCCCCCTGATCAACAATTGATCTTATAATATCTTTCATGTCGTAAGACTGGTTGGGATTATCCGGAATAATCGTATCAAGAGAAGGATCAACCCGCAGCGGGTCATCTTTCATATCAACTACAGGAGGATCTTCCATATTATTCGAAGGAAGATATGAAAGAAGTTCTTTGATTCTTTCTATGGCTTCTTCTTCACTTTCACAGGCAAAATGGGAAACTCCACTTTTCTCATTATGGGTCATGGCTCCACCCAAATCCTCAAAAGAGATCTCCTCTCCTGTGACTGATTTTATTACCTGAGGACCTGTAATAAACATATAACTTGTATTTTTAACCATAAAAATCCAGTCAGTCATAGCAGGAGAATAAACAGCACCCCCTGCTGTAGCACCCATTATAGCTGAAATCTGAGGAATCACACCGGAGCTTCTTGCATTTTTAAAAAAAATCTTTCCATATCCTGAGAGTGCATCAACACCTTCTTGTATTCTTGCTCCTCCTGAATCATTAATTCCTACAAATGGGGCACCTGCTTTCAACGCCATATCCATAACCTTGCAAATTTTATTTGCATGCATTTCACCCAAACTTCCGGCACGGGAAGTAAAATCCTGAGCAAAGGCAAAAACAGTCCGTCCAGCTACCTTACCATATCCTGTAATTATACCATCTGAAACAACCTCCACATCTTCCATGCCAAAATTTGTGCAACGATGTTTCACAAACATATCCATTTCACGAAATGTTCCAGAGTCAAAAAAAAGATTTAAACGTGTTCTTGCGTCTAATTTCCCTTTTTCTCTATGTCTCGCAACAGCTTTTTCTCCGCCCATCTGAAGAATTTTTTTCTCTTTTTCCTGTAAATCTTTAATCTTATCTGCCACAATACCCATTATAAATTCCTTTCATAATTTGGGAATTTTAAAATAAAGCACTATCATTAAATATTTATCAAGCTTAGTCTCAACCTCAAACATAGCTTACGTTTTGACATCTGATGACCAATGTTACAACAAAACCCTATTTATCTTAAAATTTTAAAAAACATATTATAATAAATTTTAACTATATTAGTTAAACAGCGAAAGTAATTCATTTGCAGCTGCCAAAGGAGCTTTTTCTTCATTTTCAACAGCTTTCAGCAACACAGATATATGCTTTTTTACAATACTGTTATTATAAAAACGATCTTTTAACCCTTGATCAACAAGAGCCCACATCCAATCCAAAGATTGCTGTTTCCGTTTTTCGTCAAATTCACCTGTTTTTATAAATTTAGATCTATGCTCAATTACTGTCTCCCAGACTGTTTTTATACCATCTTTAGTAAGAGAGCTACATGTTAATACAGGAGGTGACCATGTGTCAGAAGAAGGTCTTAGCAAATGAAATGCTGTTTCATACTCTTTTTTTGCCCGTTCAGCCTTTTTTATATTATCCCCATCCGCCTTTGTAATAACCATAGCATCTGCTAACTCAAGTACACCTTTTTTAATCCCCTGCAGTTCATCTCCAGCACCTGCAAGCATTAAAACAAGAAAAAAATCAACCATAGAAGCTACAGTTGTTTCTGATTGACCCACTCCAACTGTTTCAACAAATATCACATCATAACCGGCTGCTTCACAAGCAAGCATACTCTCTCTCGTTTTTTTTGCCACACCACCCAACGTACACATGGAAGGAGACGGGCGGATAAAAGCAGCTTCCTGTATAGAAAGCTGCTCCATTCTTGTTTTATCAGCCAATATGCTCCCACCACTTCTTGAACTGCTTGGATCAACAGCTAAAACAGCCAAACGATGAGAATTTTTTATTAAATACATGCCAATTGCTTCGACAAAAGTACTTTTACCAACACCCGGAACTCCGGTTATTCCCAAACGAACTGCCTTACCAGTATAAGGAAGCAATCCGTCTAAAATATCTTTTGCCAAAGCCTGATGACTCTCAAGAGCACTCTCTATAAGCGTTATGGTTTTAGATAAAATAAGTCTGTTTTGTGCTAAAACACCAGAAATATAAAATTCCGGATCCTGTGATATCATTATTTACCTTCTAATACATCAAGTACCTTATTTGCTGAATCAGGTATTGCTGTTCCAGGACCAAAAATACCTACAACACCTTTATCATATAGATAGTCATAATCACCGGGAGGTATAACACCTCCTGCAACAACTTTTATATTGACAGCACCCTCTTTTTTTAAATTTTCAATTAAAGCAGGAATAAGTGATTTATGCCCTGCTGCAAGACTTGAAGCACCTACAACATGCACATCATTTTCAATAGCCATTTTAGCTGCCTCTTCAGGAGTCTGAAACATTGGACTGATATCCACATCAAATCCTAAATCAGCGTATGCTGTTGCTATAACCTTAATTCCTCTGTCATGTCCATCCTGTCCCATCTTGGTAACAAGCATTCTCGGACGACGACCATTATTTGCAAGAAATTCTTCAGTCCGTTTCCTTACGTTATCTATAACTTCACTCTCTCCAAATTCAGCAGAATAAATACCTGATATACATTGTGTGTTTGCAACATATCGCCCAAAAACTTCTTCGAGAGCATCTGAAACTTCACCTATCGTGGCTCTTAACCTCATAGCATTTATTGCACATTCAAGAAGATTTCCATCTGATTTTGCAGCAGATGTAATATTTGCCAGTGCTTTTTGAACAGCAGCACTATCTCTTGTACTTTTTATCTCTTTTATACGGGCAATCTGCTCATCACGTACTGTATTTGGAACCTGAAGAACATCAAGAGCATCCTCTTTTTCAAGTCTGTATTTATTTACACCAACAATAACATCTTTACCCTGATCAATTCTTGCCTGTTTTCTTGCAGCTGATTCCTCAATACGCATTTTAGGCATTCCAGATTCTATGGCCTTTGCCATACCACCTAACTTATCTACTTCATCTATTATCTTTTGAGCTCCTTTTATTATTGAGTTTGTCAGATACTCAATATAGTATGACCCTCCAAGTGGATCAATAACTCTACAAATCTCAGATTCTTCCTGTACAATAATCTGAGTGTTTCTTGCAATTCTTGCTGAAAAATCTGTAGGCAGACCAACTGCTTCATCAAAAGAATTTGTATGAAGAGACTGAGTTCCGCCAAGAACAGCTGACATACACTCTAAGGTTGTACGAATAACATTATTATAAGGATCCTGCTCTGTAAGGCTCCAGCCTGATGTCTGGCAATGGGTTCTTAACATGGTTGATTTTGGATTTTTAGGATTATATTTACTTATCATCCTGTACCACAAAAATCTTGCTGCCCTTAGCATGGAAATATCCATAAAAAAATTCATTCCTATACCAAAGAAAAATGAAAGTCTGGGGGCAAACTGATCTATATCCATTCCTGTAGAAAGAGCAGCTTTTACATATTCTAACCCGTCTGCCAGAGTAAATGCAGTCTGAAGAACTGAATTTGCTCCTGCTTCCATAATATGATACCCGCTTATACTTATTGTATTATACTTAGGCATAGTCTTTGATGCAAAAGCCATAATATCAGAGATAATTCTCATGGACGGAGTAGGAGGATATATATAAGTATTTCTTGTAAGATACTCTTTTAAAATATCATTTTGTATTGTTCCCATTAACTGTTCAGGTTTTACACCCTGCTCTTCTGCTGCTACAATATAACCTGCAAGTATAGGAAGAACCGCTCCGTTCATTGTCATGGATACTGACATTTTATCAAGAGGTATTTGATCAAAAAGAATTTTCATATCCTCTACAGAATCTATAGCAACCCCTGCTTTACCTATGTCTCCTGAGACCCTGGGATGATCTGAATCATATCCTCTGTGAGTTGCAAGATCAAATGCTACTGACAGCCCTTTTTGCCCTGCTTTCAAATTTCTTCTATAAAAAGCATTTGACTCCTTTGCTGTTGAAAAACCAGCATACTGACGTATAGTCCATGGCCTTCCTGCATACATAGTTCCCATAGGCCCTCTTGTATATGGAGACATACCAGGCAGAGTATTTATACACTCAAGTTCCTCTAAATCTTCTGCAGTATACAACGGTTTTACAGATATACCCTCAGGGGTTAACCATTTGAGATCATCTAATTTTTTACCCCTGAGTTGTTTTTCTGATAATTCTTCCCATTTCTTTAAATCAGCATGTTCTGCCATGAGTGTACTCCTTATTGGTTTCTTCTCTTGTTATCTTCTATGATTTTAAAGCTTTTATATCAGATAAATTATAATATTGATTCCCTTATTATTTTAAGCATGCCACAACTTATTTTTAAAGGTCAAAGATATCTGTATTTTCTGAATAAAAACTATAGAATTTTCTTGTAATACTTAGGCCTCGTACAAAAATAAAAGCTAACATCACATTTAAATTTTAATCTCTTTGACAAAGCTCAACTAAAACACCGTTTGTTGATTTAGGATGAAGAAAAGCAATTTTTGCTCCTCCTGCTCCTATTCTTGGTGTCTGATCAATAAGCCGGATACCTTTTTCTTTTAACTCTTCTAAAGAAGCTTCTATATCTTCAACCCTGAAAGCTACATGTTGAATACCTTCACCTTTTTTTTCAATATATTTTGCAACAGGCCCATCTGGAGCAGTTGATTCTAAAAGTTCAACTTCACTTTCACCTACAGGAAAAAAAGCAGTTGTTACTTTTTGAGCTTCTACTGTTTCTGATCCTTCAAATTTCAAGTCAAGAACATCTGACCAGAAATTTTTTCCTGCATCTATACTTTTAACTGCAATACCAAGGTGATCAATTTTCAAAATTTTCATAAATCTCTCCAATAATTATAAAACAAGCAAAAAAACTAACATATATATATTATGATTTCTCAACAGTTATACAAGCTATTATGGAATAAATTATTTTTCAGCTCTTTTTTTTAACATTTTTTTTTGATTTTTTAGATAAAGCATCTTTGTCTTCTATTTCTCTGGCAGCTTTTTCTACACTTAAATCAAAACTTTGAGCAATCAATGAAGACATATTATACATATGCTCTTTTGCCTGCTCTGGATCATTCCTTTTGTAATTTCTAAAACTCATTACAACTCCAGCTATAGAAGCAAAAAAAGCATGAAAAAACAACCTGTTATCAACTGGAGTTCCTGCCTTTTCAAACGCACTGTCAAACAAAGTTAAAAAAAAATCCTGCACAGCATTGTATTTCTTCAGTGTTTTGTCGTTTATTTCACCCTTGATCATAAAATGACACATTATCTGAAAAGTAGCTTCATTTTCAAGAAGATAATCAATTATTGTTTTTGCTACATCATCAAGCGAAATAAGATCTAATTCAAAAGACTCTTCTATTACTTTTTCAATATTACTCATATCCTGAAAAAGCAGCTCCACAAACAGATCATCCTGGCTTCTAAAATAACGATAAATAGATGCCGGTGAAACTCCAAGAGAGACAGCAATATCTCTCATACCTATTTCATGAAACGATTTTTGACTAAATAATTTTTTAGCAGCCTCGACTATAAGCTCCCTTCTTGCATCTCTCTCATCTTCTCTTAATCTCACAAATGCTGATGTTCCTGGCTTTTCCATAATTATTTTTCTTTTAATGCAGTTTTCAAATAATATAATTATTTAAAAACTGTATTTATAATTTAAGATTAATATTAAAAAACACCTTTATCTGATAGTTCTTTAATTTGTTCCTGAGTATAACCGATCTCTTTTAAAATAGATTCTGAATTCTCTCCAAAAGCTACAGGCGGAGTTCTAAGAGATCCTGGATTTTCAGACATTACTATAGGAATTCCAAAAGTTGCTGTAATGTTACCTGCAGCATCTTTTATATCAGTAACAGTACCTCTTTCTCTAAAATGCTTATCTTTTAGAACTTCATCTAAATTTTGAACTTTTCCGCAACATACATCTTCCCCACCTAATTTTTCTTCCCATTCATCAGATGTTTTTGTTTTAAATTTTTCTGTAAAAAAATCAAACATCTCCTGTTTTCTTGCTTCATCATACTGAAGTGGAATAAACTCTTCAACACCCATAATTTCACAAAGTTTTTTCCAGAATTTAAACTCTAAAGCACCCACAGAAAATGTTCTTTTGTCTTTAGTTTCATAGGTATTATAAAATGGATATTGATGGGAAAGAAGTGTATTTGCTCTTTGCGGTATCTGACCTATCAGCTGTTGCATAAACAATGCTATGGACTGAAAACTAACCATAGAATCTGTCATTGAAATGTCAATATACTGTCCCTTTCCACTTACTGTTCTTGCCTGCAAAGCAAGTAATATCCCTATTACAGCATTCATACCACCACCTGCTATATCTGCAAACTGAACGCCCGGTATAGAAGAAGGACGATCTTTCTCTCCAATCAGCTCTAATATACCTGAATATCCAAGATAATTAACATCATGCCCTGCTTTATTACTATATGGTCCAAACTGACCATAACCTGTGATAGAACAATATATAATCTTAGGATTAATTTTTGAAACAGATTCAAAATCAACACCCAGTTTTTTTACAACACCTGGTCTGAATCCTTCAAGAATAATATCTGCATCTTTTGCCAGCTTATAAAATATTTCCTTACCTTGCTCTGTTTTAAGATCAAGAGACATATGTTCTTTATTGCGACTAATTGTAGCCACAAACAAACCATCTGCTTTATAGCGTTTATCTTCTATGGCTATTACACGAGCACCATGATCTGCTAATATCATTGAACAAAAAGGACCGGGTAGCAAACGAGATAAATCAAGAACATTCAGTCCTGCCAAAGTACCTTTGTTTTGCATAAAAACATCCTCCTTTTCCATAAAAAATCCATTTATTCAGGACTGGAAACAAAATAACAAAGAAAACCGGTGTAAGATTTTTGTGCATCTTCAAAAAAGCGTTCAAACAACTATATAGTTCATTATATAAATGTTTGAACAACACAGAAAAGACAGACCATTCCAAAAAAAGTTATAAAGTTTCAGTTCCATAGTATCTAAACAAAATATATGTTTTTTTGTTTAGATATTTTTTTATTTAAAGACCTAAATTACCAGCAGCAACCATCTTCATTATTTCATTTGTGCCTGCAAAAATTGTCATAATACGAACATCTCTAAATCCTCTTGCAAGCAGGTTTTCTTCTGAAAGGCCATCATCTCCAAAATAATCAAGACATTTACTTACAGTACGATTTAACATGTCTGTTGTCCAAAATTTAGCCATAACTGTTTCAGTCAGAACATTTGCCCCTTCCATATGTTCTGCAACCAGTTTTTCAACAAAGGTTCGGCCGATCTTAACATCTGTCAGTAATTCAACAAGACCAAACTGAACAGACTGGGTCTTAGTTAAAGATCTCCCTGTGGTATATTTAGTCTCTTTTAACACCTTTATTGCTTCTTCTACAATAAGCTGAGCCCCTGCAACAGCACCAATAGAGCAAACAAGACGTTCCTGCTGAAGTTTTGCCATAAGCATGGAAAAGCCAGCACCTTTTTCTCCAAGAAGATTTGCCTTGGGTATTCTGCAATTTGTAAAAAAGAGTTCTGCTGTATCCTGACTATGCATACCCATTTTTTCAAGATGCCTGCCTCTCGTAAAGCCAGGTGTCCCATCCTCAACCAAATACAATGAAAGCCCTGCATATGGATTTTCAATAGCAGGATCTCGACCGGCAACAATAACCAGTCCTGTATTAATACCATTTGAAATAAATGTTTTTGATCCATTTATAATAATTTCATCACCATCTTCTACAGCCGTAGTCGTCATTGCAGCAAGATCACTACCTGCATCAGGTTCTGTCATGGCAACTGCTGTAATAATATCTCCACTGGCACATCTCGGCAGATATTTCTTCTTAATTTCTTCTGTTCCATATGTATATATATACGGAACTACAACATCACTGTGAAGACTTGCCATAAGACCAGTTTGATTAGTTTTAGCCAATTCTTCAGCTGCAATTATAGGATACAGGAAATCGCCGCCAATTCCTCCGTACTCCTTTGGAAGACAATAACATAAAAACCCTGCTTCACCCATCTTTTTCCACGCACTCTTAGGTACGATATGATCTTTTTCCCACTGATCTGCATAAGGTGTAATTTCCTTTGCAAGAAATTCAGACAACCGCTTGCGAAAATCGTTATGTTCTTCAGTATATTTTAAAATATCCATAATTTCCCTCTTAATTATTTATCAGGCAGTGGACCTTAAATATTAAACGTAATTTAAAAAAACAAAAATCTTATTTAATTTTTCCCATAACAACTCCGGCTATATCTTTACGTAAGATATCGTTATTCCCTTCATATATCTGGAAAAATTTAGCATCACGATAAAATCTCTCAACTTCATATTCACTCATAAATCCATAACCACCTAAGAGCTGAATTGCCTCCTGGGAAACATATAAAGCTGCTTTAGCTGCTGCCATCTTTGCCATGGCAGGCAAATGAGAATCACTGTTTTTTTTATCAAAATTTATTGCTGCCTTGTAAGTCAAAAGCCTGGAAAGTTCAATTTTTGTTGCCATATCAGCAAATTTATTAGAATTTACCTGAAATAAAGCAATTTTTTTACCAAACTGGGCTCTGCCTTTTGAATATTCAAGCCCACGTTCAAAAGCACCTTGAGCTATACCTACTGCAATAGCAGCTATCAATATTCTACTCTGGTCAAGAAATTTCTGAGCATAATCAAGCCCTTTTCCTTCTTTCCCAATAA
>DAOWNP010000025.1 GCA_030642545.1 Desulfobacteraceae bacterium
AACAGCTGCTGTTCCGGAGTGTTTACCAGCTACGATTCTGTAGCTTGGTCTACCAATAGCTTCAGGTAAAAACAGTTGATAGGTTAATGGGTTTTTTAATATTCCATTGCAATGTATACCGGATTCATGGGTAAAAATTGCATCACCAGTAATAGGTTTGTTTTTTGGAATTGGTTGTTTAATGATTTTAGCTACATTTTCACATAACGATGTAATGGAAGAAATATCAACATTACAATAATGTAAATCTAAAAAACTTAACGCAACAGCAACTTCTTCTAAAGCAGCATTACCGCATCTCTCACCAATACCATTAATTGTTACATCAACACTATCTGCTCCAGCTTCAATAGCTGCTATAGAATTAGCTGTAGCCATTCCAAGGTCATTGTGACCATGAAATCCAATTTTTATTAGATTTTTTCTTTTTTTAATTTCTAAAATCAAATGATAAATACTCAAAGGAGTTGCTGCTCCAACTGTATCTGCAAGACGGACCCGCTTTGCTCCATATGCTTCAGCACAGTTAATAAAATCAAAGAGTATATTTTTATCACATCTAATTACATCAATTGCCCCAATTGAAATATAATCAAAATATTTTTTTGCAAAAGAGATTAGTTTTTTAAGCGAATCATATACCCACTTAATATTTTTACCCATTGCTTTTAACAAAATATCTGATATCGGAAAACTAATATGTACTTTCCCAACATTACATTCAGAAGCAAGTTGTATATCTTTTTCAATTGCCCGGCACCATACAGAAATATCACAGTGAAGATTCATTTTTGTAATTTTTTGTATGATTTTTCTTTCCTGTTGACCTATTGCCGGCATACCTGCTTCTATTTCATCTACCCCGATTTGAGATAGATCCTCAGCAATTTTGATTTTTTGATTTTCTGTAAACATAACACTCGGAGACTGTTCTCCATCCCGCAACGTTGAATCAATAATATTTACTTTTTTTTTCATTTATTATACCTTAATAAAATTATTAAATTATCAATTTTATTATAGCTTTAGTGTACGGTCGAAATTAGAACTAAACCCAATACTAATTACTATACCATATGGATTTAATATTCTATAGTTTTTTGCTTTAATACTCGACAGGCGCATGCAGAATGAAAATTTTTCCAGGTTCAATACAAAAGATTATTTTAACCACAGGCATACTTTGTATTAAAAGAGGATCAAAATTAATTTTAATTTTGATTCTGCTAACAGTAAGGGGAAAATACATTTGGAAATTTCTAAAAAAAATATTTTGGAAAAAATATTTGACTTAATTGCCCATTCAAAAAGTCCGGATCATACTTTGGATCAGATCGTGAAATGTGTTGCAAAAGTTTATCAAATTGATGTTTGTTCTGTTTATGTCTTTGATTCAAATAAAGAAGAGCTTGTTTTAAGAGCTACGGTAGGCCTTAGTAAAAAATCAGTAGATTCTATTTCCATGAAAGCTAATGAAGGACTGACTGGTCTTGTTCTTGAAACATTAAAGCCTGTTTTTGTAATTAATCCATCAGATCATTTGAGGTATAAGTATTATAAAAAAAGTGGTGAAGAGATTTATCATACTTTTTTGGGACTGCCTCTGTTATATCATCAGAATTTGCTTGGTGTAATGGTTCTTCAAACAATTGACAAAAATACGATAAACAAAAAAGATATTCCTTTATTCAATAATTTATCTACTCAAATAGCAGCTACTGTCGCATATACAGGTATTCTTGAAGATTTAAAAACTAAAAAAAGTCAAAAAAAGAAAGGATCTGTTAAGTCTGCTGCGGATAGAGAAAAAAAATATGTTCGGGGTATTTCAGTAGGCAGCGGTTTTACAAAAGGACATGCCTATTATTTAAAAAACAGTATTGGTTTTGATCAGATAGAAGACAATTTCTCACTATGCAGCGATACTGAAATTAATCGTCTTGAGACTGCATTTTCTAAAAGCGCTGATGATATTAAAAAAGTAATAAAAAAAACGATCGAATCATCAGGTGAAGAAAATGCTATTCTTGAAGCTCATCTCATGTATTTAAGAGACAGATCATTTAAAAACAGAATTATAAATATTATAAAAAGTGGGAAATCAGCTGAAATTGCTTTAAAAACTGAAGTGTTATCAAAAATTGAGTTTTTTGAAAGTCTTGATGATCCCTATTTAAGAGACAGGGGTGCTGATATTGAAGATATTGGTAAAAGGATTTTGGGACATCTGATGAATTTTAGCGGTACTGATATAAAGAATTTTGGTTCGGATACAATTCTTATGGCAGCCGATCTTTCACCTGTTGATCTTATAAATTTAAACCAGTCAAACCTGAAAGGGATTGTTCTTTCAAAGGGAGGCAAAACATCACATACGGTAATTCTTGCCAAATCATTTGAAATACCTATTATAATAGGTGCAAGAAAACTTTTAAAAGTGATAAAGCATAATGACTTTATTATTATGGATGCATCTTCAGGGATCATTTTCAGGAATCCACCAACAGAAATCCAAAATGAATATATCCGTATTGAAAAAGAAAATGTAAAAAAAATAGATAGACTAAATATAATCAAAGACAAACCCGCAATAACAAAAGATGGATATCTTGTACAATTGGGTTCTAATATTGGACTTATATCAGACATAGATTTGATGAAGAAATATGGTGCAGATTTTATTGGACTTTATCGGACAGAATTCCCTTTTTTAATAAGAAAATCTTTTCCAACTGAAAACGAGCAATTTGACCTGTACAAGCGGGTTCTTGAAAAAGCGGATGGAAAAGAAATGACCATTCGAACCATTGATGTAGGGGGAGATAAGCTGCTTCCATATTTTGATTATCAAAAGGAAGAAAATCCATTTCTTGGATGGCGTTCTGTTCGAATAAGTCTTGATATGGATGATATTTTCAGAGAACAAATAAGAGCAATTCTAAGAGCTTCATTTTATGGAAATCTTCGCATACTTTTCCCAATGATAACCACTGTTTCTGAATTAAAAAAGATTATAGAAATTCTTGATCAGGAAAAAGAAAAACTAAAAAAAGATAGAATAAAATTTAACGAATCTATTGATATTGGTATAATGGTTGAAGTGCCTGCAGCAGCTCTTATTTTAAACCATTTAATTGATCATGTCGATTTTGTAAGTATTGGCACAAATGATCTTGTTCAATACCTTCTTGCGGTGGATCGTAACAATGAAAAAGTTGCACATCTTTATACACCTTTTCATCCGGCAGTTCTTTCTACAATTTATAAAATAGTTTTAACATGTAATAAAAATAACAAACCTGTTTGTATATGTGGTGAAGCGGCAACCAATAATTATCTAATAGCTTTATTTATTGCTATGGGTGTAAAACTTTTTAGTATGAATTCAGTATCTGTTCCTTATGTTAAAGATTTTATTTTGAAAATTGAAAGAAAAAAAATAGAACCTGTACTTAAAAAAGTTTTAACAATGGATACTTCAGAGGAAATCTCAGAATATCTTGCAAAGGTTATTCTTCCTGATCAAACAAAATTTATATAAAATAATTTTTAAAAAATATTAGAGCTTTTTGTATTTATGAATTTTGAAAATAAGGAAAGAGGACAAAAACAACTTCCACAACAAATCATTATGATAAATAATACAGTTTCACATTTAAAGAATATTAGTTCTTTTTTAGCAATGGATATTTTTGCCAAAGCTGAAAAGATGGAAAAAGCAGGAAGAGATATTATTCATCTCGAATTCGGAGAGCCGGATTTTCCAACTCCTTCTATGTTTTCTGATGCAGCAATCCAGGCTATTAAGGACTTTCAAACCAAATATACACATACCCAGGGAATAGAGTCATTTAGAGATGCTGTTGTTGACAAATATCTGCGTAAATTTTCTGTTAAATTTGCATCATCTCAGGTATTGGCTTCCAGCGGATGCTCTCCTCTGATTTTTCTGGCAATTTCTCTTCTTGTTCCGTCAGGACATGAAATAATAATTACTGATATTTGTTATCCCTGTTATGATAATCTCGCTATACTTGCCGGAGCAAATCCAGTAAGAGTAAAAATTTGTATTGAAGATGGCTTTCAATTAGATATTAATAAAATAAAAAAAGCTATTACTTCAAAAACCAGAGCTGTTTTAATCAATTCACCTATGAACCCAACAGGTACAGTAGTATCAAAAAAAAGTATGAGAGAGCTGGCTAATTTGGGAATTCCAATTATTTCAGATGAAATATACAGTGATCTGATATATGAAGGTGATACATATTCCATGCTGAATTTCACAGATAATTGCATTGTTTTAAACGGGCTTTCAAAATATTATGCAATGACCGGCTGGAGACTTGGATACATGATAATGAATCCTGCATGGGTAAATATAGCAACAAAAATCCATCAAAACTTAATGATTTCGGCTGCTCATTTTATACAAAAAGCAGGCGAAACAGCTATTTTGAAAGGAGAGACAGAGTGTAAAAAAATGGCAATAGAGTTTAATAAAAGGCGGAAGTTTATCATAAATCGGTTAAAAGAATGCGGGCTTGATCCTAAATATAATCCGGTTGGTGCATTTTATGTTTTTTTGAAATATCCCGATCAAAGTAAAAAGTCATTTGACCTCTCAATAGATATTCTTGAAAAGACAGGGGTGGCAATGACTCCGGGAATTGATTTTGGTCCTGGCGGTGAGGGGTTTATCAGGATAAGTTATGCCAATTCACTTGAGAATATTGATGAAGCGATAAAACGTATAGAAAAATATTTTTCGTAATAATTGATATAATTCCATTATTTTAATCGGGTATAAAAAAAATGGCTCAACCAGAGACAATGTATATTTCCGTAAAAAAGGAAAAGTTTGTTTGTTTACAAAGTTTTTTAAATTCTCAAATTTACGGAAATAATGGCATTTAAATCTCTACACATCACTATTATCCACGTTCCTAACCCAAATAAAATATTTTTTTAACATTCTTGTTCCTAATTAACTCAATCTTCTTTTGATTCCGACAAGGCCAATCAATCCACTAATAAACAGCCAGATTGCACCTGGAATAGGAATACTACTTATTTTATAAGTATTATCTACCAGATCAACTGTAAAACCATCTAATGGATCCCCATTATTAGCTCCAAGGATGAAGTTTGTTAATTCAAAAGCACTATTACCTTCAATTTCAAGAAAATATCCTTCACCAAGTGATACTTCAGCATCCCAATCCAAACATGCAACCCCATTTGATGTGAACCCATAATCCCAGACAGATGGCATAGCAGGCAAGGCCAAAAGAGTAAAATCATTCTTATCAAACGGCGAGGGAATAATATCAAATCCCAATCCATAAATCCCATCAACATCAATATTTTTTACATTAACATTAACTGTTGTTGCATTAACAATACTTCCACCTGCAATTATCAATAAAACTGTTAAAACAAAAAACAACTTCTTCATTGTTGATATCCTCCTTTATTAATTAATATGAACTTAATGCCATTTAGGCAGACTCTTATTAACATATTTATATTATAGGTGTTGATTCATTCTTGCCGTCATTCCGGCGAAAGCCTGCATTTAGAATAATTCCGACAACATAATGAAGCTGGATACCGGATCTTTGTCCGGCATGACGGCAGAACTTTGGACTATTAAATTATCGTTTTGTTATAGCTTTTATACAGAGCATATCTTGAAAGTTAATAATACCATCAGCATTACAATCTGCAAAAGGAGTGTAATTACCTCCTTTCTTAGTATATTGCCGAACAAAAAGCATATCCTGAAAGTTTACAATTCCATCAGCATTAGCATCTCCCCGCTGAACAATAGTTGTATTAAAAACAATATTTCCATCAAGAACAGTTCCATCAACAGCTACAAAATTATAATATTTACCTGTTGTTCTGCCTAATGATAGTGTAATTGATGGTATGTTAGTATTATTTCTTGTAAAAATAACTTTACCAAGAAGAACTCTGTCACCGCTCACTCCTTCAGTTGGATTCGCAAGATCAAGTTTTCCACCAATAAAAATTATTTCACCAGCAACACTTATATCCGGTTCCATATAAGTATTGTTACCGGTAGTAGTTTTATCTCCCATATACCATACAGCTTCATTTTTTTCCGTACTGGAAACTGTTAAATCTGCGAAATTGTAGGTGAGTTTAACGCCAAAGCTTAAGATTGGCGATGGCAAATTTATATTTGCATAGATATAAACATGCAGATCAGAATCTGTATAAGCACCCTCTGCATAAACATTTAAAGCATGTGTTTGTCCTGTTGTAACAATTATACTGAATAATACAAACAGACAAATATAACACAATAACCTGATTTTCTTTAACATAACCATGTTCTCCTTAGTTAAAACAGATGTTTCAATCAACTTGCCCTTATAGCTCCTAACTACTTTATTTTATAAATGATATACTACTATAATTCGACAGATTGTTACAGAATGCAAACCTTAAAACCTATATACAATACAGCCTGTATCTTTCAGCATTCTTGCACAATATATTGTATATGGAAAATATTTTATTTAGTTCCGTAACAACCTGTTGACGCACTTGAAACGATACCATATTCTTATATTAATTAAGGTGTAAGGAGTATCAATTCATTTGTTACAAGCTATGAAACGATTTATAGCTGCCAATACCTGTAAATACAATCTGTATGTTAACTAATGTTTTGGAATATGTATTAAAAATGTCTGGAATAGCCGAAAATTTGTATTACAAAATACTCTAAACAATAATAGATTTGTGAACTACCTGAAAACGAGGATAAAACGATTTCTTCAGCATATATTTATAACTTCAGGTCATCTTTATCTAATCTAAAGCTATACTCACATTGTAAAAATAATTACTACCTTTATTTTAATATATCTGAAGAATTCTAAATGTCAAGAATTTTTACGGTAATTCTAATTATGGAATTAGCTTAATTTAAAATTTATTTGGAATAAAAAGATACGCAAAAACCTGACTGCTCATATTTTTTGATGATATTAGAGCTTTAACAAGTAAAAAAGTAATCTTATTCTGTAACAGGCTGTTACAAAATAAGATTTTTTAGGATTATTTTTAATTTTAAAACTAAAATTTATTTTGATCATAAGTATGAATAGTTGTAATCTCCAGATCAAAATAAATTTTTCAACGCAAAATTTGGATCTTAAGCACTTTGTAAAAACCTGTCAATGATATAAAAAAGAATTACCAGTGACCGTCAACATTTGCTGCATCAGAAAAAGAAACTTTGCCTTCATTAAAAGCATTAACTGCTTCTCTGATATTTCCTGTAACATCATTTCCAACTTTTACACCTGCAGCGTTCAATGTTTTAAATGCATTAGGACCGCAAAAGCCTGTAAGTAATGCTTCAGCTCCTTTATTACTTACCATGGTAGCAGTCTGAATTCCAGCACCTTTAAAAGCATTCACATTCTCTGAATTATCCAGAACTTCAATTGCAAGGCTTGTTGTATCAACTATAAGTATATATGCTGCCCTTCCAAATCTTGGATCAACTTCTGAATCAAGGTCTGTTCCTTTGGAAGTAATTGCTATTTTCATCTCTGAAATCTCCTTTATAAAGAAATTATTTGCCTCCACCGCATACCTGATCATCTGTAATTTCATTTAGGTTTCCAGCTATCATATCTTCTACTACCGGCTTAATATTAGGTCTTTGATCATCATGGTATACATGAATCCCAACCTGCCTGAACCCTGCTAATGGTCTTGCTCCGATTCCTCCGACAATAAGAGCCGTTACATTGTGACCGGCAAGCAAATTAACCGGAACCATACATCCGCCCTGAACATGTCCGTCATTATTAAGTATGGTAATTTTTTTAATTTCTCCATTTTCTACATCAATAAAAGTAAATACATCACAATGACCGAAATGACCGGCACGAGTTCCATCTAACCCACCTTCTCCGTTAGAAGGAACTGCAATTCTTCCAGTTTCCATAACTTCAACTCCTTTTTTTTTAATTAATAATTATTTTTAAATATTATCTCAGGTTGTCTAATTCATTTCAGGAGAATTTATAATATTAGTCCATATATTTTTAACGACCTGATGTGTATTTGACTTCTTGTCATATTCAAAAATTGTTTTTCCCTGAACCATAGCCTTTGTAAAAACAGGATCAAAAGGGATATTTCCTAAAAAAGTTATATTTTGTTTTTTTACCAGTTTTTCAATGGCTTGAGCCTGTTTAATATTCAAATCAGACTTGTTTACACAAACCATTACAGGTGTTTTAAAATGAGCTGCTAATTTAATAGCCCTGTTCATATCATGAATTCCTGAAACTGTGGGTTCTGACACAATCACCAAAGCGGTTGCTCCACCAATTGAAGCAATAACAGGACATCCTACACCAGGAGGCCCATCTGTTATTATCAGATCAGCACCTTGTTTTTCAGCAAGTTTTCTTGCTTCCTGTCTGATAAGAGCCACCAGTTTCCCTGAATTTTCTTCGGCAATGCCTAATCTCGCATGAACCATTGAACCAAATTTTGTATCTGAAATATACCATTTCCCACAAGTTTGGATCGGGAAATCAATTGCATTTTCAGGACACAGATCAACACATACTCCACAACCTTCACATGCAATTTCATCAACTTCAAAATTATCTTTAATTGCCTCAAATCTGCAAAGCTCTATACATAAACCACATTCGCTGCATTTATCATGATTGATTGATGCTATACCTCCACCTAAAAAATCTGTTTCCTGTCTAATATCTGGAGACATCAACAGGTGCAAGTCTGCTGCATCCACATCAGCATCACATAAAACTCTGTTTTTAGATAGTGCTGCAAATTCAGCAGTTAGACTGGTTTTACCGGTACCGCCCTTGCCGCTTAATATTACAAGTTCTTTCATTAATTTTTTCCCTTTTTTACCAGATTTTCAATATTATTGTATAATCCAATAAACTTTTCCTTCCATTCAGGCATCTCATCCACAATCATTTTTCCCCGTGAATATGCCTCAGCAATTTTTCGATCAAATGGTATTTCAAGAAGAATTGGAAGTTCTTCTTTTTCAGCATAATCATATACATCTTTATTACCAATATCTGAACGATTAATTACAAGACCACATGGAATATTTAAAAGCTTTACAGCTTCAACACCTAATATTAAATCATGGAGTCCAAAAGGTGTAGGTTCTGTTACCATTAGGACAAAATCTGTATTATTCATAGCAGCTATTACAGGACAAGATGTTCCAGGAGGTGCATCAATAATATTTATAATATCTGGTTTAATATAATTTTTGACTTTTTTTATAAGAGGAGGTGACATTGCTTCACCAATTCTAAGAAGGCCATGAACAAATTTAATTTTCCCGGAACGCCCCTCTTCTACAACACCAAGTTCTCGGTTTGTTTCGGTTATAGCATCTTCCGGACAAACCGCCATACATCCTCCACAACTATGGCACAACTCCGGAAATGTAAGCACTGTTTTGCTAATAACAGCAATTGCCTTGAATCTGCAAATTTCTGCACATTTTTTACAAAAAGTGCATTTTTCTTCATCTATTTCAGGAATTGGTGTATATGCTGTTTCTGTTTTATCAATTTTCGGCTTAATAAAAAGATGCACATTCGGTTCTTCTACATCACAATCAAGAATTTGGATATCTGATTCAAGAGATATTGCCAGATTAGTAGCAATAGTAGTTTTTCCTGTACCGCCTTTCCCACTTGCAATACTTATTATCATTATTTTGCCTTTTTTGTAAGATTCAAAATAGTGTTTAACTGATCAAGCAATTTTATTGCATCTTTTTTACCCGACTTTTTTGAAAGCTGCATTAATACTCCCAGTCCTTCGCTTGCTTCATGAAAATCATCAGGAGGAAGAGAACTTATTGCAGCACAATTAAGCATGGGATTTAATAATACCAATTTGTTTATGCATTCAATTCCATTTGTATCTGCAAGTTTTTCATCTGTAACAATCAAATCAAATTTATTTTTTTCTAATATGGAAAGGGTATCTTTGCAAGATTCAACCCATGTGATTTGAGCACCATATTCTTTAAACCCCGTTTCTAAATCAGATAATAAATTTTTATTCGGGCTTACAAGTAATATGTCAATCATGTATTTCTCCTTAATATAGACCAGCATATAAATAATTTCACTGCGTTATCGGTCGGAGATATACGTTTTATAGTATTATCTCCTCTCGCAGGCCTTGTGCCAATTCTTAAAATCGGATTATTATGTGACAATCTATAAATCATAGTACTATAGATATGGGCAGTATAAGCCCTGTTTATTTATTTTCCCCAGTAATTATTGTCTGTCACAGTTTCTGATGGCAATGGCTTTCATCAGAAACTTGTGACAGAGATTTTACCATATACACAAAATTAAGTGTATATGGTAAAGCAAATTATAAAGTTTTTTCAAGCTCTGTAATTTTTTTATTAATATTTTCAAGCGTTGACTTAATAGATGTCGCTTCAGATTTAAGAGCATTTAACTCATCTGAAGCAGTTATATTATAAACAGGCTGGTTTTGCAAACTGTTTTCCATGCCTTCCCATCTTCTACCCATCCCACCTCTATTTGCTCTAAAACCACGAGAAAACCCCATGCCCCTGCCAAAACCGGCTCCATACCCACCACCATAAGCAGGTACTGTTCCTGCCTGATTTGTTGAATTACAAAGTCCACGCCCGCCACCTGTCATTGGGCCGTTGCCCATAGGACCTGTTCTATTTAATCCTGGCATAATAAATACCTCCTTTATAAAAAATTATAGTTTCCATATGTTAATTTTTTCTTTGCCGGGCAGATTACTGTTTTCTGTTCTGCCCTGCTCCCTGTCCTATTCCACCACCTTGTCCAGACTGGCGTCTGCCGCCACCTTGTCCTCTACCGCCACCCTGTCCTCTACCTGAACCTTTCCCAGGCTGGCATCTGCCACCACCGCCTTGTCCTCTACCAGAACCTTGTCCCTGTTGTCCCCCTTTGTTTCCTCTATTCATATTCTCCCCCTTTTTGTGTTTTAAACAAGCATTACGATTCCTTGTTTTATTATGGTTATGACCGCATCCAGGCATTAAAAACGTTGAAACAGCCCGTTTTTCTTTTATATAAGATGCAAGTATATCTTCTATGTTGCCACCGATAAAAGGAATCAGGTTTACTCCGCTATCTTCAATTATCCTTGCCGGTATTTTTGAAATGGCTCCACAAATCAAAACATCTATTTTCAAATTGCTTAGTATATCTGCAATACAGAAAATCATCTTAGGATTAAAAGCTTCATAACGTCTGGATACAATTTCTGTATTTTTAATATCTACAATCAAGAGCCTTCGTGTAGAATCAAATACAGGTGACATTTTATCTTCCCAGGCAGTAAGTGCTATTCTCATTTTAAGCCATCTCCTTTCAATTTAAATATTACTGCAATGCGTGTACCAAACAAGAACAGATTGTTTCAATAAAATTTAAAAGGTAATATTTACAGATATTTAATGAGGATAAAAATATATATAAGACATGTAAAACAGCAGCCAAACCAACGCATTTATGCAATACAAACAGACGCAAAGTTGCATAAATGGATAGTTTGTTTTTAAGATAGATCAGGTATTATAATTTTTTTGAATGTTCTTTGAACGGCCGTCTATCTTAGGCAGGGCTATTCCAAGTTTATTCATTTTTCTAAAAAGAGTGCTTTTATGGATACCAAGGTCTCTTGCTGTATCTTTGCGATTAAAATTGTTTTTTTGCAGGGTATCTGTAATCATTTTTATTTCTGCAGCTTTTACAGGATCATTAGATGTGTTGTATTTTAATTTGTTTAAAGGTTGCATGCTGCTAAAGTGTTCGGGTATATGACTCAACATAATATCTCCATCTGAACATAGTATAAAAGCATGCTCAATAATATTTTCAAGTTCTCTTATATTTCCGGGAAAGTTGTATGACATCAGGATTTCAAGGACCTCATGGTCAACACCGTTTACAAATTTTCCACGAATTCTGTTTAATTTGTTAATAAAATGATTAATAAGAAGAGGAATATCTTCCATACGATTTCTAAGCGGAGGAAGCTTCAGGTTTATTACATTAATCCGGTAAAAGAGGTCTATACGAAATTCCTTGTTTTTAACCATTAGAGAAAGGTTTTTGTTTGTTGCTGCAATAATCCGGATATTGGTTTTTTGTTTTTTTTCACTTCCAAGAGGCTGAAATTCATGTGCCTCCAATACTCTTAGAAGTTTAACCTGAAAAGCCGAACTTGTATCTCCTATTTCATCAAGCAGAATAGTACCTCCTTCAGCTATAGCAAAATATCCGGCTTTGTCTTTTACAGCATTTGTAAACGCACCCGCTTTAAAACCAAAAAGCTCAGATTCTAAGAGTGAGTCCGGAAACGCTCCACAATTGATTGCAATAAAAGGCTTGTCTGCCCTATAACTTAAATTATGAATAGCCCTTGCTGTTAATTCTTTCCCCGTACCTGTTTCTCCTTCTATCAAAACTGTGCTTTCACTTTCAGCTATTTTGGGAAGAACTTTAAAAAGCCTGGCCATAGCGGAACTACGGCTTATAATATCACCTATTTGATAATTTGCAGCAATTTCTTTTCTTAGTTCTTCCACAAGGCTATGATCACGAAAGGTTTCAACACAACCAAGAATTTTACCTTTTTCATCTTTTAACGGTGATGTAGATACTGTAATGGGAATCTGTTTTTGTTCACTATTAATAATATATGTGGAGGTACTGATAAAAGACTTGCCTTCCTTCATTGTTTTTTTTAAAGCACACTCTCCCTCACACATGTTTGAACGAAAAACATTCCAACAATACTTTCCAATAGCTTCATCTCTGGAAATTCCTGTGATTTCTTCCGCAGCACGGTTAAAAGACATTATTTTCCAGTTATTATCAACAGTAAAAACACCATCAGAAATACTTTCAAGAATAATTTCTGTTACATTTTTTATGATTTTATCTGATTCTATATTTTCCATTTTTTTGTTTTAAAAAATTAATATTAATTAAAGTTTGTCGTTCTTTAAAATAAGCAGTCCAATTATTTTGAACAGGCTTTCCATCATGTTTCTATTAATATAGTAATTGTTAAATAATATTTCAATGCTTAGGGATCAAGGATATAAAATATTTGATTTTTATATAACGCCCATGCCCTGACAGGCACAAACAAAACATGAAAATGAAATAACGCTTACTGGTAAATTATAAATTAGCAGAGTTCCTTAATTCATAATTTACCATTCATAATTCATAATTCATAATTCATCATTTTCATATAAAATATCTCAATAAATGTACTTTTATAATCATAACTTTTTTTAAAAAAAATATTTTTTGAAAAAAGTTATAATTATCTCTTGACTTTTTCAAAACAAATGTATTATATTTTTATGCAAATAATATAGACAAGGAAAATGGTGAAAAACCATTACGAGCCCGTCACTGTAAGTGAATATATTTAGTTAAACAATTAGGGATAATTATTTAACTATTTGATTCATAAGTCAGATACTTGTAAATAAATTATGCTTTCGAGGTTAAGGCAAAGGTAAAAAAATACAGTATTGCCTGTCTCGTAAGTTTTTATTTAAGAGACAGGCTTTTTTGTTTATAACTATTTGTTTTATGCCACGCACAATATATTTTGTGCAAAACTTGTGTCTCCTTATTGGAAAAAGCCGGACTAATATTATTAGTCTGGCTTTTTTTTTATTTAAATTCTAAATTGTTATAAATAAAAAAGATACTGCTACAAGGGAACTGGAAGGAAATAATCTACGCATATCGTGCAGTTTTTTTGTTCGTCTTCAAG
>DAOWNP010000176.1 GCA_030642545.1 Desulfobacteraceae bacterium
ATTTAAAATAATTAAATAAATAAAACAAACTGTTTTTTCAATTTTGATTTGTACTGAGGCTTTTTTATGTTTATTATAGCTAATCTGCTTTATGCTGTTTCAACTGTTCTTGATTATGCGCTAACTTTTTTTATGTATCTTGTTATTGCAAGGGCTGTTTTATCATGGATAAATCCTGACCCTTACAATCCTATTGTTCGTTTTATATATAATACTACAGAACCAACTCTTTCTTTTATTCGTAGTAAAATACCCTCAACCTTTGGTGGAATAGATTTTGCACCTATTGTTGTTTTTTTATTTGTTATTTTTTTGCAAAAATTTTTAGTTAACAGCCTTCACCAGCTGGCAAATCTTCTTTATTAGGATGGGAAAAATGAAAATCACCCCACTTGAAATTCAGCAGCAAAAATTCTCAATGAAGTTTAGAGGGTTTGATATTAAAGAAGTAGACTCTTTTTTAGAAATTCTTTCAGAAACATTAGAATATCATATAAAAGAAAACAAAAAATTACAGGAATCCATAAGCAGGCTTAAAACCAGTAACTATGAATATAAAAAAAGGGAAGATACTTTTAAAAAAGCAATAATAAATTCTCAAAAAGTTCTTGATATGATGAAAATAAATGCTCGAAAATCTTCCGAACTAATAATTGCTGAAGCAGAAGTTAACGCTGAAAAAATATTAAACAATGCTCACAAACGACTTGCTCAACTACACGAAGATATAGCAGAATTAAAAAGACAACGTATGCAGCTTGAAGTACAATTTCGCTCTATTCTTGAAACACACTCAAAAATGCTTGATATCAGTGAAGAACAGGCAAAAACAGATGACAATAATGATAATAAAGTAAAATTATTCAACAGGTCATAAATTTTTCATTATAGATTGTATCGGAGTATTAAATTGACTTGGGCATCCCTAACCTCTGATCTTGACTTGAGTAATTAATTATGTGACAATCTATATATATCAATAGCAAAAAAGTATTCATAACTTTATATCAAAAATTCATATATTTACAATATGTTTGCAAAGCAGTTAATAATTAACATTAATATTCTTCTATTTTATCACAATTTATTTTTATAAAATCTAATACATACAAGCTGGTTTAATTTTTTTTTAAAACTATCATCTTTTTTAAAAAAGCGGGAGTAATCATGGCAAAGATTGATGCTTTTTTCAAACTAATGCATGATCAGGGGGCATCTGATCTACATCTTATAAGCGGTCAGCAGCCCGCTTTAAGAATTAACGGAGATATTGAAAGAGTAAAATATAAAATACTAAACAATGATGATTTAAGAAGCATGCTTTATGAAATAACCCACGAAGATAAAATCAAAACTTTTGAAGAAACAGGAGATATTGATTTTGGTTATGAAATTACAGGTCTTGCAAGATACAGAGCAAATTTTTTTATGCAAAAAAATGGTATCGGAGCTGTTTTTAGAGAAATTCCCAGTAAAATTTCAACTGTAACAGATCTTGGACTGCCTACAGTTATTTCAAAGCTTGCAACTCTTCCAAGAGGTCTTGTTGTTGTTACAGGACCTACAGGAAGCGGAAAATCTACAACGCTTGCAGCTATTATTGATGAAGCCAATCGTAAAAGAAAAGATCACATCATAACCATTGAAGACCCAATTGAATTTGTTCATGAAAGCCAAAGCTGCATAGTAAATCACAGGGAAGTGGGACTTCACACAAAAACATTTTCTACAGCATTAAGAGGAGCTTTACGTGAAGACCCTGATGTTATCCTCGTTGGAGAGATGAGAGATCTTGAAACAATTTCTCTTGCAATTGAAGCTGCATCTACCGGTCATCTGGTATTTGGTACACTTCATACAACAAGTGCTGCAAAAACTGTAGATAGAATTATTGAAGTTTTTCCTGCATCAGAACAGGCTCAAATAAGATCAACCTTAGCAGATGGCATTAGAGCTGTTATAGCACAGGTTCTGTTTAAAAGAATAGATAAACCGGGCAGATGCTGTGCCCCTGAAATTTTAATAGCCACTCCTGCTGTAAGAAATCTCATAAGGGAAGCAAAAACACATCAACTTCCATCATCAATGCAAACCGGAAAGAAATATGGGATGCAGCTTTTAGATGATGCAATTATGAAATTGTTTAACAAAGGCTGGATAAGTGCTGAAGAAGCTTATGCTAAAGCAAATGATAAAACAAGTTTCAGAGCTCTTTTGAAAAACCCTCCCACAGATTTTACAGAAGCTTGATTATTAACCTTTTTTTTATTCACAAGGAAGCATATGAAAAAACAGGAAATTGATCAAATATTATCCAATATGCTTGATGCTCACAAAAATGTTTCAGATCTTAATCTTACGGTAGGAAAACCACCCCAGGTTGAAAGCGAAGGTAAACTTGTAAGCGTAAAGCTTAATAAAAAATTTAAAAGTCTTACACCTTTTCAAACAGAAATAATTGCATTAAATCTTATAAATAATAACAGACGGCTTACAGAAACACTTATTTCTACAGGATCATGCGATTTGTCATATCAGCTTCTTGGTAAAGCCCGTTTTAGAGTAAATATTTTTTCTCAATCTGGTTATTATTCTATTGTTTTAAGAAAGCTTGAATCTACAGTACCTACTATAGAAAATTTAAACTTGCCAAGCTCATTTATTAAAATAGCACAGGAAAGAAATGGGATAGTATTTGTTACAGGAGCTACAGGCACAGGAAAAACTACATCTCTTGCAGCAACATTAGAAGAGATTAATGAAAAACGTTCTGTTCATGTTATTACTTTAGAAGATCCTATAGAATATGAACATCCCCACAAAAAATCCACATTTAATCAAAGAGAGGCCGGGCGTGATTTTGATACATTTGCAAATGGATTAAGAGCAGCTTTAAGACAAGCTCCAAAAGTAATTTTAGTTGGTGAAATGAGGGATAGAGAAACCGTTGAAATTGGATTAAGAGCGGCTGAAACAGGTCATCTTGTATTATCAACCCTGCATACAATTGATGCAGGTAAAACTATTAACAGAATACTGGGAATGTTTGGGATTGAAGAAGAAAATCAGATACGAATCAGACTTGCTGAAACTGTTAAATGGATTATATGTCAGAGACTTCTTCCAAAAGTGGGGGGCGGGCGTATTGCAGCCTTTGAAATGTTAGGAACCAGCCTCAGAGTAAAAGATGCTATCTTAAATGGAGAATCAGAAGGCAAAACATTTTTTGATATTATGGATGCAGGTGAAGCTTTTGGAATGACAACCTTTGATAATTACATTATAGGATTATATGAAAAAGGACTTATAACAGAATCGACTGCTCTTACTTATGCTTCAAGAAGAGCTATTGTAGGACGAGGAATTGATGCTGTTAAAAATGCCAGAGGAGAAACCACTACTGATATAGATGAGCTGAAACTTGATCATCAATATAGAAAAAAACAAAATAAATAGATAGTTTACCGCTATTTATATCTATAAATAAAAAGAGGAGTTACAGCTAAGATGAATATTTCCTGTAATAAATGCAATAGTAAATTTAAAATTGACGGCAATAAAATTCCTGCAGGTAAAACAGTCATGCTTACCTGCCCTAAATGTAAAAACAAAATAAATGTTACTTCGGATTCTAACAAATTAGAATCCGAACAAAAAACAGTAAAAACCGAAAATAAACCTTTAGATGACAAATTAGAATCTTCTTTTGGAGGATTTGCTACCAGCGATGATTTTTTAGAAGAAGAAGATGATGATGTTTCAGAAAGAGATGACGATGAAGATTCATTTGGTTTTGTTGAAGAGGAAGGCAAATCTGCTATTTTTTTTGAAACTAATTCCAATACAATAAAAAATATCACAAATGTAATAAGTTTTTTAGAATATTCTGTTTATAAATCAACAACAATCAGAGAAGGATTAAAAAAACTGCGTTATAATAATTATGATTTAATTATTCTTGATGAAAATTTTGATAATTCAAAAGATACAGATACAAATGGAATTCTTCTTTATCTTAAACGGCTTAAAATGCTTATCCGTCGTAATATTTTTGTTGTTCTCTTAAGCAAACAAATGCGTACAATGGATTTTATGACAACTCTTGACAAGAGTGTTGATTTAATTATAAATAGAGATGATTTAGATAAATTTGAACTACTTTTTAATAAAGGGTTATCAGATCATTCTATTCTTTTTAGGGTTTACAAAGAATCTTTGAAAAACAGTGGTATGGAATAAATATAAAAAATGAATTCTGAAAAAAAATATACTTGTACAGATTATCGTATGGAAATGAGATTGCTTGGTTTAAATAGACGTCTTAATAACAAAAAACTCTCTTTTACTGAAAAAAAAATTATAAAGGACCAGATCAAAGAGCTTGAAATCTCTATGGGTATGGACTAAGGTTTATTGATTGTTAAATTACAAAACTGTCAAAATTTCAGAAAATCTTTATTTTATTACTCTTAATCCTCCTATCTCAGGATTTAAAAATTTTATTGGCGTTTTTTTATACAAGGGTAAAAAAAATTTTATTGTTGATACAGGTCCTTCGGTTACTGCAAACAGTCTTATTTTTGCACTAAAAGAACTCAATATTTTTTACCTGGATTATATACTTTTAACTCATATCCATATAGATCATGCAGGAGGTATAGGAGAGCTTGCCGATGCTTTCCCTGCGGCTAAAATTATTTGTCATAAAAAGGGAATACCTCATCTTGTTGATCCTGCCCGCTTGTGGGAAGGTACAGTTAAAACACTTGGTGATATAGGCCATGCTTACGGACCATTTAAACCTGTTTGTCAAAGTCGCTTTACAGATGCTGAAAAATTTTCTTCGAAACATATTTATAGCATAATAACACCAGGACATGCAGCTCATCATGTAAGTTTTTTTTCTGATAATTATCTTTTTGCGGGAGAAACAGGAGGAGTTTTTTTGCGTATAAATCCAGAGCTTTTTTATCTGAGACCTGCTACCCCTCCAAAATTTTTTTTTAAAACTGCTTTGAAAAGTATAGATTCTTTAATTAAAATAGAACCTTTAAATATTTGCTATGGTCATTTTGGATTCACTGAAAATGCTACAAACCTGCTTAAAATGCATAAACAGCAACTTCTTTTATGGGAAGATATAATTGGATCTGAAATTAAAAAGAATGAAGACATAGATTTTTACAACCACTGTCTTCATTCTTTATTAAAAAAAGATGTTCTTTTAAAAGGTTTTTCCTCTTTTACAGAAGATATAAAAAAACGCGAATCTAATTTTTTATTAAATAGTATTAAAGGTTTTGCAGGATATTTAAAACAATAAGAAAAATACAATATATAGCTTAACAGGTTGTTACGGAATGGAAAATTTCTTCTGTGTTCAAGGCAGAAAATAGATTTGACCACAGGCATACCCGTTGTATTCCGAGGATCAAATTTATTTTCTAACGCAGAA
>DAOWNP010000199.1 GCA_030642545.1 Desulfobacteraceae bacterium
ATAAGGAACGTGGATGAAATAACTTCCACAAATAGGCACATAGATTGGGGTTAGATTTGTTTGATCTGAAAACTCAAAAACAGATGGAATAGCTGGCTTCTTTTGATGTTTTTGTGATTTTAGATCGGGCAAAGATGAATTGGAATCTATTATGTATAATTGCAGAAAAGCCGTTTTGTCCACATTCCTAATCAAAAAGAGAAAATATAAAGGAAAGTAAGATTTAAAATAATATTGGGTTCAGTTTTAATTTCACAATAGAAATAAGCTATGACATATGATGGATGGTATTATAACCAAACCCATAGTATAAAATATATTACTATATTTTTCTTTTTTTAAGCCCTATAAATACAAGCAAAGTAATTGTTAGCAGAGAAAAAATATAATTGGGGACAATACTTTTTATTTTGGAATTATCTGTCAATGCTTTCTTATTATAAAACTCTTTCTCACCAATTTCAGAAATTCTATTATTATGTTCTTTTACGATCTTAATTTTAAGCAATGATACATCCATCATGCTTGTTGAAGATAAAACAGATTTAAATTTATTTTCAGATAAAGCATCTATATCAATCCAGATTAAACCAGTTGTTTTATCTGTAATATATTTTATATCATCAACATCCGACAAATCAACATTAGCAGCCTGAGAAATACTTAAAAAAAAATTAAATATTGCTATAGTCAGTAGAAATCGTAACATGGCATTCATAGTTATTTCCTTCTTTATAATATATAAATATAATAACTAAAATATCTGAATTGCCTCGTACAATTTCCTGTAGCAACGTCAAAACAACTCAAAAAGCGTAAAGCTATTTTTTAAAAAAATCTCATAAAAAGATCTTTTTTATCAGAAAGAATAAATAATGTAAAGATAAAAAAAGCTTAAACAAGTGACAATAATTAATTTTTTTTGCTATTGATATTTACAAATTTATAGAAATTTCAGAGGGATAGTTTTTCAGAAAGTGATTTTGATAAGGCAGAAAAAGATCTTTATCTGCTTTTTCTGCTCTTTTTATTAACTTTGATGCTTTGTTATATTGTCCCTTTTTATAAAAAACCATACTCATATGGTAATTTATAACAGGCTTCTCTGGTGCTTTTAAAAAAGCTGAATTTATTTTTTTAAAAGCCTTGTCTATCTTGTTTTTTTTATAAAAAATCCAGCCTATAGTATCAACAATATCAGGATTGTCAGGTTTTATTTTTTGTGCTTTTTTTGCAAATAATAATGCTCTATCCAAATCCTTTTCGTAAACATAACATTCACTTATCAAAAAAGCGATATTGTTTAATGCCGGCCAAAACTCAGGTTTTAACTCAAGCAGCTTTTCATATGTATTTATAGCTTCTTTAGGTTTATTTACAATTTCATAAAAACAGGCAAGCAAAAAATAATTCGACATATTTGTAGAATTTTCTTCAATATTAGATTGTAATTTAAAAATAACATTATTTTTATCCAAAAAAGTTATGTAAAACCTAAGAAGATTTTCATAAGGGAGAAACCACATAGGATTTGTTTTTATAGCTTTTTGAAAATAGAGTTCTGCATCAGCATATTGTTTTTTTTCAACATATATTTTCCCTAAAAAATCATAAAAAAAAGCATCGTGCTTATTATATTTTATTTGTCTCCTGCATTCTGAGATAGCTGTTTCATATTTTTTTTGTTTCATGTAAAGTTTTATTAAAAAAGAAAAAAGAATTTCTGAATCACAATTTTTTTTATATCCTTTTTTAATCCAGGCAACTGCTTTATCAGTTTTTTCTTGTTTTTCATAGAGATACGCAAGTTTATAATAAGCTTCATCCTCTTCAGGGTATATATCTATTGCTTTTTTGTATTGATCTGCAGCGTCGTTAACTTTTCCCAAAAGTAATAATAAATCAGACAAACAAACTCTTGTTGAATAATTATCTGGATAAATTTTTAGAATTTTCAAATAACAGCTCTTTGCTTTGTCATAATTTTTTTTCAGGATATAATTACTTGCAAGATAATCTAAAATTTGTCTTGATTCAGAATTGATATTTAATGCTTTTTCCAGGACTTTTATAGATAAATTTATTTTATTTTTTAAACAATATGCTCTACTTAAACCAATATATCCTGGAATAAAATCACAAGATCTCTTTAAAACTACTTTAAACTCAAAAATAGCATTATCAACATCTTTTTTATTTAAATAAATATTTCCATTAATAAAATGAGCGTTAATATTATCAGGATCATACTTTAAGACGTTATGAATACATTTTTTAGCAGAGATATATTTTTTTTCCTGAAAAAATAATTTTGATAACAACTCATTAATATAAATAAATTCAGAATCAATAGGAGTCTTATTAATAGATAAATATTTTTTTAAAATAATAATAGCTTTTTTATTTTCACCCTGCTCTATATAAATATTACTAAGCAAAACATATAAAATAAAATCGTGCCCGCTTTCCTGAATATTTTTTACCAATTCTTTTTCAGCGTCAATAAACTTATTTTTTGAAATATAAAATTTTGCCAAATTCAGCTTATTATCATAAGCTTTGTCACTATTAAATATATCAATATTTTTTATAAGAGTTAATGCTTTTTGCTCATATCCTAAGTCCCAATACAAGTCTGCTAAACACAACTGCAGTTCAGTTGAATTTGGATTTGCATATATTCCTCTTATAAGAATTTCTTCAGCACTACTATGGTCTTTTTCTCTAATATGAGCAGAAAAAAGTTTTATATATGTTTCAGGTTTATTAATACCTATCTTTAACAATTCATAAAATTTTTGTTTTGCTTTTTTTATTTCATTTTTTTCTAAAAAAACTTCACCTTTTAAAAATAGAGCCTCGTAATTTTCAGGTTCTATAAAAAGCACTCCATCTGCATAATCCAAAGCCATATCTAATTTTTTTTCAACAAGACATATTTTCCCTGCCTGAATAGATGCTCTCTTATGTTTTTTATCAAGAGCTAAAGCTTTTATAAAATTTTTGTAAGCTTGTTTTATGTTTTTTTCTTTTAAACAAATTAAACCCAAAAAATAATAACCATCAGATAATCCTGAATCAATCATAATAGAATTTTCAATATTTAATCTGGCATTTATATAATCACCTTTTTTATATAATTCTTTACCTTTATCTAAAAACATTACTTTTCTTTCTTGTGGTCCACCACAAGAAAGAAAAGTAAAAAATAATATATATATATATATTTTAATATTATGCTTCTTCATGTAAAAAAATAAAATTAATATATTAAATAGATAAAACTTTTAACAGAAACAACCATAAAAATCAGGGTCGTACTATGTACAAACCATCTATACTCAGTATTCTTAAACTCTTTTCTAAGCTCACCGGTTAAAACCTCGTAAGAAAACAGATAAATAATAATTTTTACTGCTACAAAAACCATATTATAATTTTCATTACCTGCATTCTCTATAAAAGGTACTACCATAACCATAATAAAAACCAAAAAATCTGTAGGGCTGCTTTTAAATCCTTTTTTTCTCCTTGTAAATCTTAAAATTAAAATAGCAAGCAGACCAAGAAAGGCAAATGCAAAATTATAAAATAATAATATAATATCTGTTACAAATGATCCTGGTGCTGATTCACTTAGAAATATTAAACAAGGAATAACTAAGTACAAGGTAATTCGTAAAATAATTTCTATTTTCTCTTTTTTTTTATTTATTGCTATTGCTATAACTAAAGTAAATAAAATTAACAAACCCGTAAAAACAACAGGCATTTTCCCAATAATAAAACATATAAAAATAAATAAAAATAAAAACCACGCTACAAATATTTTGTTTAATATTGTAATAAAAACCCCATCATCTTTAAGCTTCTTCAACCTTCCTTTGATGACTGTATCAAAATACTTATATCGGTTTAACTTTAATTTGAATTTGTCAGCAATAATAAATAAAAAAATTACTATACTGGAAAATCCAAAATAATAAGCTACAAGAAACCAGTCTGTATAATATCTGAAATAAAACGCTGAAATAACTAAAAAAGCTTGAAGTATATAAATTAAAAAGACAGCTTCTGTATGAAAAAATCCTACATGCATAAGCTTATGATGAAAATGATTTTTATCAGCCTTAAACGGTGATTTTTTTTTAAAAATACGTTCAAACATAACCATAAAGGTATCAAGAATAGGGAAACCAAGTAAAAACAATGGTAAAACAGGACTTACAGAAGCTTGCCCCTGTGTTAATTTTATAGCTAAAATAATTCCTGAAAATCCTAAAAACTGACTTCCTGCATCCCCCATAAATATTTTGGCAGGATAAGAGTTAAATCTTAAAAATCCAAAAATACCTCCTGTTATAGCAATAGAAAAAAAGACAATATCCATTTCACTGCTTAGATAGGCAAGATAGCCTATACATACAAAACTTATAAGAGACAGACCTCCTGCAAGCCCATCCAAACCATCGGAAAGATTAAATGCATTAGTTACTCCAACAATAGTTATAGTAGTTAAAGGTATTGCGAGAAAATCAGGCAGAAGAAAACCTTCAGGTAAAAACAAACCAATATTGGTTATCTTTATTCCACCATAAACAATTATAAGTATGGCAGCTACAAATTGTCCTGCAAGCTTTTCTATATAACTAAATTCATAAATATCATCAGCAAAACCACATAAAACAATTATTAAAGAGCTTATTAAAAAAAAACACAAAAAATCAGTCATTGTAATCCACATAAAAATTGCCGGTAAAATACCAATAAACATGGCAATACCACCAACTTTAGTTATAGGATTTTCATGCATTGTTCTATTATTTGGATAGTCATATAAATCCTTCTCAATTGCATATCTTTTTAAAACCGGAATAATTGCAATAGTTAAAAAAATAGATATAAAAAGAGCTGAAAAAACCTGCATATAGTACCTTTTATTTTACAATTCCATTGTTTAAGGAACGTGAACAAAACAACTTCCACAAACCAGGCACATAAATAATTTCACTGCGTTATAAGCTCAGAGATATATACTATTCTCTTGTATTATCTCATCTTTAAGGCCTTGTGAAATTTATTATGTAACAATCTATAT
>DAOWNP010000139.1 GCA_030642545.1 Desulfobacteraceae bacterium
AAAATATATCTGAGCTTGACGTTATGGCTGACACACCGTATCTTATAAGAATAGAAGAAACAGACAAATAATATTTTCCAATTTTAAATACTATAAAAAATTCAATATCGGGTTTTTTTAATTATGAAATTAATATGTTCTGACTTAGAAGGTGTTTTTATTCCTGAAATATGGATAAATGTAGCCGAAAAAACAGGTATAGAAGAGTTAAGACTTACAACAAGAGATATCAAAGATTATAATGTTTTAATGAAAAAACGATTGTCTCTTTTAAAAAAAAATAACCTTAAAATTACAGATATTACCAATATAATAGAAAAAATGGAGCCTTTGCCTTGCGCCTTTGATTTTTTATTGTGGTTAAAATCAAAAGCGCCTGTAATAATTGTTTCAGATACATTTTATGAATTTGCAGGTCCTCTTATGGAAAAACTTGGCTTTCCTGCTCTTTTTTGCCATAATCTTAAAATTGAAAATAATGGCTCAATTTCAGATTATAAACTCCGGCAAAAAGATGCTAAAAGAAAAACTGTTATAGCATTAAAACAGTTAGAATATGAAATTATAGCTTTTGGAGATTCATATAATGACATTTCCATGTTAAAAGAAGCTGACAGAGGATTTTTGTTTAATCCTCCTTTAAATGTAATAACAGATTTCCCTGAATTTAAAGTAACCTATAACTATAAGGATCTTAAAGAAGTTATCAAACAGGCTCTTCTTTAGTATATTTTATATTTATGAATCCATTTAAAACCACTTGCAGAGTAATTTATGCTGATACTGACAACATGGGCTTTGTTTATCATACAAACTATTTCAGATGGTTTGAAATAGCAAGAAATGAGTTGTTTGGATCAGTAGGTTTAAGATATAAAAAAATCGAAAAAAAAGGATTTTTCCTACCTGTAACAGAAATTTTCTGCAAATTTATATCTCCTGTAGAATATGATGATATTCTACAAATAGAGACTCTTGTTGATGAAAAAATAAAAGCAGGTATGAAATTTAACTATTCTATATTTTGCGAAAATGAAAAAAAACTACTTGCTAAAGGCTATACAAAACACGCATGTCTTAATAAAAACAATAAAGTTGTCCGACCACCTGATTTTTTAAAAGAGATAACAAAATCCATAATAAAACAGCAGACTGGTAAATAAAATCATAATAACAAGACTTTTAAACATGACCAAAGACGCTAAAGATGTTATAATCATAATCATAAAAATTGTAGAAAAAGCATATGAACCTGTTACATTAAATACAATTGAAAAAAACATACCTTCAATGTACAAGCCTGGCAAAAAAAAAATTTCCTTACTTTTAAATGAGCTGATAAACAAACAGGAAATTTTTAGCTGGCCATACAGTAAAGGGAAAAAAAGATTCTGGAATAAAGACCCTGATATATACAGTTATAACAAAACTTTTGAGATACTTTCTAACACGCCTTTAACAAGAGTTGAGTTGCAAAACAAATTACAAAAGGTTATGTTTGGATGTTCAAAATCAAAAGCAGAAGAGATAAGAAAAAAAAATATTTTATCTCTTATAAAAGAAAAGCGTATATTTCAACACCCTCTTCTTTTTAGACAAAAAACAGCAAGGTTTAGCACTTCTTTACCTGATCCTGCTCCATATTTAACAAATTTAAAAAAAGATTTTTTGAAAATATGTAATAAATTAACAAAGTCAGGTTTAACTATTGATAAAATTTATACTTCTGTTTGTAAAGAATTAACACCTTTAAATCTGCCTGAATCCGAGAAAAAAAATTGTCTTTTAAACAATATCAGTCAGAATAAACGGTTAAATTATGAAAAGATAATTATTAAAACAATATTAGAGATTGAACCTGACGTAAAAAAACAGCCTTTAATATCCATAGAAAAATTAAGAGATAAGTCTGATATTCCTGATAATATTTTTGACAAAAATATTTTAATTCTTGCGGATAAAGGGAAAATCTGGTTACACAGGCATGCTTATCCTGCTAATGCTAAGAAAAAAGAGGTTGTTATTGATAAAAATGATAATTATTATATGGGAATAGTTTTTAGAAATTAGGAATAATAGTCATGGCAAATCCTTTTATATCCGCCATCACCACAGATCCTTGGGATTCTATAGAAGAAAACAGTGTCTCTGAAATAAACAAAAATGCTTTTGATCTTTGCTGCACCTCACTTAAAACTATTCCAAATCAGAAACGTACTGTTTCACTTCTTTTTCACGGTGAACCCGGAAGCGGCAAAACCCATCTTTTAAATAGATTAAGGGTATATGCTTATAGTCAGCAAAATCTTCATATCTTTATATCAGTACGCCTGCAATCCAGTCCTCACAGATTTTGGAGATACCTTCGTAAATCCTTTATTGAAAGTTTAATGCATAAAAAAAAACAGTATACTCAGCTTGAAAAACTTATATTTCACAAACTTAAAATTATAAGCGGCAAAAAAACAATAAAAATTAAAGAACTTGATTATATTATTGAACAACTTGGTGTTCAATGCAGTCTCTCTTTTAATTTATGTTCAATAATAAAGCATATTGTTCTTAAAAAGCATCAAAAAGAGACCCTGTCATGGCTTAAAGGATTATCATTACCAGAATTATCAATAAAAAAACTTGGTTTATCTGAAAAAAAAAATTCATGTAAAAACTATGAAGAAGAAGATATAGCCCGGGAATTTATTCTTGAGATATGTCGGCTGGCAGGTCATAAAATACCTGTAATTCTATGTTTTGATCAGGTAGAAGCTCTCCAGAGATATCAAAAAGGAGACCCTGAGAGTCTTTTTGCATTTGGTCAGGCAGTAGGAGCCATACACGATCAGACAAATAACGTTTTAATAGTATCATGTATACAATCTTTTTTTATAGATCTTTTAAAAAATTCAGTAATGGAATCTGATTACGATAGAATGGCTGTTTACCAAAGCACATTAAATCCTTTAACAAAAGAGCAAGCCTTAAAACTTGTATATATGAGGCTAAAAGCCTGTCCTGATATTACAAAAAGCCGCATTGATTTTTTATTATTAAAATATAAAAAAGAGCTTAATTTTTTTATAAGTGATCATGGTGAGGTTGCAAGAAAAATTATTTCAAAATGTGCTTCTCTATTTAATATATGGGAAAAAGAAAAGCTGCCTGAGACTGAGAGATTTTCTACTCTTGATGCTTTTCTTACAAAAGAGCTGCTTGTACGTGAAACATTAACAAAAAAGAATTTAGAACCATCAAAAGCAAATGATATTATACAAAGTTCTATTCCTTCAATTTTAAATATAATTGATAATGATTGGAAAGAATCTGAAAAAGAGCTGCCCAATGGTATAGATATGATTTTATATAATAAAAATTCAAAAACAGGTATAAGCTTTTGTAATCACGAAAATATGAAAAAACTGGTAGTTAAATTAAAACATATTGATACTTTAATAAATAATAAACAACTTGATAAAATTATACTGGTTCGTCACAAAGATCTTCAAATAAACAAAACTGCTAAAAAAACTCAGCTCTATTTTGAAAAACTACAAAAAGAAAACACAGTAATAACAGAAAATCCTGATAACACGGTTTTATCTGCTTTAGAGTCTTTAAGAAGTCTTCTGTCTGATGCAAAATCAGGTGATCTTTCTAAAAGCGGAGTATCTGTTGAATTTAATTCTGTTAAAAACTGGATAGAATCAAAATTATCAGATTCTGTAAAAGATTTATTAATAAAAATAACAGATAAAGAAATAGTCCTGAAAAATCATGGAAAATTTGATCCTCTTTCTGATATATTAGAAATTATTGATAAAGAAAAAATTATAGAGGTTGCAAAAATTGCCGAAATACTTTCCTTATCCACGGAAGAAATACTAAAATCTGTAAAAAAGAGTGAATTTAAAATAGGCTTATTATCAAATTCCCCTCCTGTTCTCTTTCAGTTTATTAATTTAGAAACCAATATAATGGATAATTAATCATGCCTGTAAAAGTATCTGTAACAAAAATTCGCAAAAAAATAATGGCCGGAGTTCAATTAACATCAGATGAAAACACTCTCTCTTCATCACTTTTTCTATGCCGTATTTTTCATCAGGTTTTTGCCAGACTTTTGAAAAAAGAGAGTCCATTTTTCATAAATAAAATTCCAAAAACTTCAAAACAAGAGTGGGAAAAAGCAGTTCTTGATCATTTATACAAGCATCTTGTATGCCCTGTACTCAGTAAAAATAAAAACATCCTTAATGATAAATCAAGGCAGGTAATATATTTTTGGCAGGCTGTAAAAAACATGAATGAATGGATAACAGATCTGTTGTGGACTTCTGAAAAAGATAAAATAGATATTTTTATTACCCCTGAAAAGCCATTAGAACATAAAATTTATAAAGATGGGTGGAGTGATTCGGTAATACTAACAGGCATAGCAGACCTTGTAATAGGTATTCAAAAAACATCTGACTGGTGTATAGTTGAGCTTAAAACAGGAAAAGGATGCAGGGAAGCAGATTTAGCTCAAGCTGCTTTATATCATTATATTTTATCATCAAAAACCAAAAAAAAAAATGGGGTTGTTTCTTTTATTCGCTTTGGTCCTGATAAAAAAGAGCTTTTGTTTCAATCATCAAAACTTATTAAAACCCAGGTGAAAATTATCTCTTTAATTGGTGAAATAGCAAATGTTACAAACAGTAAAAAAAAAGAACCGATAATAAAAAAGGATAAGCCTTTATTATTAAATCAGGCAAAACAACTAATTGAAATATTTAAAGAGTATGGGAAAGAGATCTCTTTAGATGGTATGCCAATTTCCGGACCAAGTTTTATAAGGTATCCCATAAAACCAGGAAAAGGCGTAAAATTACAGCAAATAAAATTAACAGTTGTTGAAATACAGCATAGATTAAGTTTAGATTCAGCACCTTTTGTAAGTATAGATAAAGGTAAAGTTGTAATAGATATAAAAAGGAAAAACAGAAAAACCCTCTATTTTTCAGAGATTCTTGCAGGATTATCAAAAAAAGATAAAATTTTGGGTTCTTCAAAAATACTTGTTGGAATAGACCTTGATCATAACCTGCACTTTGCCGATCTTTCTGCACCAGATAATGTACACCTGCTTGTAGCAGGAACAACAGGAAGCGGAAAAAGTGAATGGCTTAGAACAGCTATAGCAAGCCTTGTTTATACAAATTCCCCTGATACTTTAAGATTTGTTCTAATTGATCCAAAACGCACAGCTTTTAAATATTTAAAAGAATCAAAATTTCTTTTAAATGAGAATGCCCTTGTTTACCCTGATGAAAATCCGGCTCAAAATATACTTGGATATTTAGCAAATGAAATGGACAATAGATATAAAATATTTAGTTATACAAACAGTGATTCAAGAGATGAATATGTCAAAAAAACAGGGGAAATTATGCCAAGAATAGTTTGTGTTTGCGATGAATATTTTGATCTTATAGAACGAAACAAAAAAGAGAAAAAGGCTATTGAACAACATATTAACAGATTAGGAGCAAAAGCCAGAGCTTCAGGAATTCATCTTGTAATAGCAACCCGGCAGCCTTCAAGATCTATTATAAAAGGAACCTTAGATGTTAATATGCCTGCTAAAATAGCTCTTAAAATGAGTAAAAGCATAGAATCAAACATGGTTTTAGGAGAAAAAGGAGCTGAAAATCTTCTTGGTTCTGGGGATATGCTTTTTAAAGATATAGGCGATCCTATCCGTCTTCAATCACCTTATTTAAAACCTGAAGAAAGAAATTTATATATTTAATTTTTATAAAACAATTTTTACTTTATACATTTATCATGCTTTTTATAACAGAAAAAAAAAATGGGCTGGTTTTTAAAATTTTTGTTCAACCAAAATCATCAATAAACAGTATTCTTGGAGCATATAAAGATGCCATAAAAATAAAATTAACAGCCCCGCCTGTAAATAATGCAGCAAATAAACTTTGCATAAAAATACTATCAAAACAACTCAAAGTACCAAAATCCAATATAACCTTGTATTCAGGTGAAACAAGCAGAACAAAACATATATTAATTATACCTCAAAATAAAAAAAATAGTATTCAAGATATAAAAAAACAACTTTTAAATCTTTATTCAAAAAAAAACACTTGACACTTATTTTTCCCAAGTGTATATATATTTATTCTTGATGCGGGGTGGAGCAGTCTGGTAGCTCGTCGGGCTCATAACCCGAAGGTCGTTGGTTCAAATCCGGCCCCCGCTACCAATTGAAAAACAAGTTAAACTGCTCATAACTTGTTGTGAATAAAGGGTTTCCAGTTTTTGCTGGAAGCCCTTTTTTATTGCCTACTTACTGCCCTGATTAAGGTCAGTGCGGGAGAATTGCGGGGATTAGATCCCGCAATTTTTCCAACTGCGTCGATTAGCTCCTGAAGCTCAGCCTCGGAGTAGTGGGTCGTAATGTCCCCTGTCTTATGGCCGAGTAGGGCAGAGCGAGTCTCTTTTGCTACATTAGCCGCCCTAAGCCGCCGACCAAAGGTATGCCTCAGATCGTGCACTCTCAAATGATAAAATCCCCAAGGGGCTTTCTCATGCATTTCCTGCGCGTACAAATCCGCTGCTCGTTCTCTACCGCTCTTCCAGGCTGAGTTATAGATGGCTTGTAACGGGAAACGCTTGCCCTTGTCCTTACCTCGACCTGGGTAGGTAAAGACCCGAGT